>NZ_BMDZ01000049.1 GCF_014636235.1 Tistrella bauzanensis | reverse complement strand
CTGTGGAAGCCTGTTGAATCACGCCAAACTATCGTGCGCCAGAGATTCCGATCACCGCGTTAACCTGAACTCGTTGCCCTGTCCCGCCGTCGGCGGGCTTGCAGGGACGGGCGGTGATGCTTAGGCTAAGCCGCCGCCGCACCATGATGTGCATCTGTGATGTATCTGGCAGTGGCAGTGTGTTTCAGGTCGGACGAGGAAAGGGTTGAGCGACGATGGAGCATTCCCTGTTCCGCTATATCGTACGCCACAGCCTCAGACAGCAGATCGTCCTGCTGATCATGACCGTGGCGTCCTTTCCTTTCCTCTACATCTTCCTGGATCTGCCCAAGATCATTCTGAATGAGGCGATTCAGGGAAAGGATTTTCCGAAGACGTTCTTCGGCTTCAACTTCGATCAGATGGAATATCTGATCGTGCTCTGCGGCATATTCCTGCTGCTGGTGATCGTCAACCAGGCCTTCAAATACATTATCAACGTCTATAAGGGCCTGTTGGGCGAACGGATGTTGCGGCGCTTGCGTTATGACCTGTTCATGCGGGTCTTGCGCTTCCCCTTGCCGCATTTCCGACGCACCAGCGCCGGCGAAACCATCCCGATGATCACCAGCGAGGTGGAACCGTTGGGTGGTTATGTGGCCGAAGCGATTGCGACGCCGGCCTATCAGGGCGGCACGCTGCTGACCATTCTGGCCTTCCTGTTCATTCAGGATCCGCTGATGGGGTTGGCGGCGGTTTCATTGTATCCGATCCAGATTTACCTGATTCCCAAGCTGCAGCGTAAGGTCAATAATCTCGGCAAGACCCGCGTGCGGCTGATGCGCAAGGTCTCGGATCGGATTGGTGAGACCATCGGCGGCATCCAGGAAATCAGGTCGAACGACACGGCCGCCTATGAACTGGCGGATTTTTCGGACCGGATGAACGGTGTGTTCAAGGTCCGGTACGAGATCTATATTCGAAAATTCTTTATCAAGTTTCTGAACAATTTCATATCGCAGTTGGGGCCATTCTTCTTCTTCGCGATCGGCGGCTGGCTGGTGATCCGTGGTGAATTGTCGGTGGGTGCGCTGGTGGCGGTGCTCAGCGCCTATAAGGAACTGTACGCGCCCTGGAAGGAGCTGCTCGCCTATTACCAGATGAAGGAAGATGCCCGCATCAAATACGAGCAGGTGGTGGCACAGTTCGAACCGGCGGGCATGGTCGAAGCGGAGCGCCTGCTGAACGATCCGGCCGCGATCGAACCGTTCACGGGCGAGGTGGTGCTGTCGAATGTCCGTCTGGCCGATGAGGGCGAGATCCAGCTGCTGGATGGGGTGTCCCTGCATCTGCCGCTCGACAGCCACACGGCGATCGTCGGCGGTGCCGGCAGCGGCAAGCACGAGCTTGCGCTGACGCTGGCGCGGCTGGCCGATCCGCAATCGGGCCGCATCACCATTGGCGGCAAGGATCTGGCAACCCTGCCTGATGCCGTGGTCGGTCGGCGGATCGCTTTTGTCGGATCCTCGACCGCCTTCTTCAATATGTCGCTCGCAGACAACCTGCTCTATGGCCTGAAGCACCGGCCATTGACCCCGCGTGAGCTTGACGACGAGAGCCGGCCGATCTGGGAACGTGACCTGAACGAGGCGAAACGGTCGGGCAATTGTGAATACGACGTGCGGGCCGACTGGATCGATTATGAGGCGGTGGGCGGTAAAGGTACCGAGGCGGTGGAGCGCCGGCTGGTCGAGGTGCTGAAGATCGTGCGGCTGGACGAGGATGTCTTCGCGTTGGGCCTGCGTGGCCGACTGGACCCCGCGGCTGAGCCCGAGCGGGCCGAACGGGTGCTGAAGGGGCGCGAGACCTTTCATCAGGCCCTGGCGGATGAGGGACTGGGCAAGCTGGTCGAGCCGTTCGAGGTCGACCGCTGGAACGACAATGCGAGTGTCGCCGAAAACCTGCTGTTCGGTGCGCCACGTGGCGATGGCGAAGATCTTGAGACCCTGACAGAGCACCCGTTCGTGGCCGAGGTGTTGTCGGAAGGCGGGCTCGACGCCGATCTGGTCGAGGCCGGACGTCGGATCGCTGCCACCATGATCGAACTCTTCGCCGATCTGCCGGCCGATCACGAGTTCTTCGAGCAGTACAGCTTCATTTCGTCTGAGGACCTGCCGGTTTATCAGGTGCTGTTGAACCGGATCGAGCGCGAGGGCGTGGGGACTCTGGATGCGCAGGAGCGCCGGCGTCTGGCGGGTCTCGCCTTCCGGCTGATTCCGGCACGGCACCGGCTGGACGTTCTCGATGACCGTGTCCGCGACCGTATGCTGACGGCGCGCAGGCGTCTGATGGACAACAGCCCTGACGACCTGAAGGGACGAATCGAGTTCTTCGACAGAACGAAGTATCATGCGCAGAGTTCGATTCAGGACAACATCCTGTTCGGACGGGTGGTTTACGGTCAGGCTCAGGCGCGTGGCCGGGTGGGTCAGAAACTGGCCCAGGTGGTCGACGATGCCGGGCTGCGCGACATGGTGATGGTGGTGGGCTTGAGCTTCCATGTCGGCTCGGGCGGATCGCGGCTGTCGAACGCCCAGCGTCAGAAGGCGGCCATCGCCCGGGCACTGCTGAAACGGCCCGACATGATGGTGCTGTCCGAGCCGACATCGGCCGTCGATGCGCTGGAGCAGGTGGAGATTATCGAGCGGCTGCGCGAGGCGATGACAGGGCGTGCCATCGTATGGTCCGTGCAGCGGCCGGTTCTGGCCCGGTCCTTCGATCGGGTGGTGGTCATGCAGGGTGGACGGGTGGTGCAGTCGGGGACGCCCGACGAGGTGGATATCGACGGCAGCGCGTATCGGCGTCTGGTCGGCGACGCGTGACGTCATGCAAGGCCGCGGAGCCGCGGGCCCATGGCCGCGGCCCGGGCATCGTTAGTCGTCCCGATGAGGGCATCGGGATGTGATCTGCTCCAGGTGCAGGAGGCGACAGTGAGCCTGATCCGTGACGTGGAGGTGCTGCGCAATGTGCCGATGTTCGCGAACATCGAGCCGGCGAAGCTCAAGCTCGTCGCCTTTACCAGCGAGAGGCTGACCTTCGATCCGGGCGACACGGTGTTCTCGGAAGGCGAGGTGGGCGATGCGGTCTATATCATCGTCGAGGGCAGCGCCGAGGTGCAGGTGGCGACACCGCGCGGGCCGCTGAAGGTGGCGGATCTGGGCCGAAACGACGTGGTGGGTGAAATCGCCATCCTCTGCGATGTGCCGCGCACGGCGACGGTGGTCGCGGCCTCGCCGGTCACGGCTCTCAGGATATCCAAGGAGCTGTTCTATCAGCTGATCGCCCAGGTTCCGCAGATGGCGATCGAGATCATGCGCGAGCTGGCGCGTCGCGTGGACCGCACCACTGAACGCTATCGTCTGGCGGTCAGCGGCGATGACCAGTGATCTGGCCCCGGCGATCTGATCTCCGGCTGACCACCTGACGCCGCCATGGCCGATCGGTCCGACGGGTCATGATGCCAACGCGGCGTTGTGTCGCGTTGGCGCCCGGCCTATGTTTATGGCATCAACATGCAACGCCTCGGGCGACGCCGGTCTGGTCGACCGCAACGCCGGTCCGGTGCGTGGCGTGTCCGCAGCAAGAGGAAGCGGCCGGTCTTACGGGGGCCATCGGATCTCCGATGCAACCATGTACCGGTTCAAGTCTTCCCGGCACGTGGGTCTGAAGCTCGCGGATGAACCGACGGGCAGACCACGTCACGACGTGTTGTGTGAGGTTTGTGATGGATTATCAGGCGTTCTTCGAGGCAGCCCTCGCCGATCTCAGGCGAGAGGGGCGTTACCGCGTCTTCGCGGATCTTGAACGCCGTGCCGGCGCATTTCCGCGGGCAACCCATCACGGCGCCGAGGGGCCGCGCGACATCACGGTCTGGTGCAGCAACGACTATCTGGGCATGGGCCAGCATCCCAAAGTGCTTGCCGCCATGCAGGATGCCGTGCGTGCCATGGGCGCCGGCGCCGGTGGCACCCGCAATATCTCAGGCACCAATCATCTGCACGTCCTGCTGGAAGCGGAACTGGCCGATCTGCACGGCAAGCAGGCGGCGCTGCTGTTCACCTCGGGCTATAACGCCAATGAAGCCGCGCTGTCGACGCTGGCACGCGGCATGCCCGGCTGCCATATCTTTTCCGACGCACTGAACCATGCGTCGATGATCGCTGGCATCCGCCATTCGGGTGCGGCGCGCCATGTGTTCAAGCACAATGATCCGGCCGATCTTGAGGCGAAGCTCGCCTCGGTCGACCCGGCGGCACCCAAGATCGTGGCCTTCGAGTCGGTGTATTCGATGGATGGCGACATCGCGCCGATCGCCGAGATTCTGGATGTCTGCGAGCGTCATGGCGCGTTCTCGTATATCGACGAGGTCCATGCGGTCGGCCTCTATGGTCCGCGCGGCGGTGGCGTTGCCGAGGCCCGTGGCCTGATGGACCGGATCGATCTGATCCAGGGCACGCTGGCCAAGGCATTCGGCGTGATCGGCGGCTATGTCGCGGCCTCGGCGGCGACGATCGATTTCATCCGCAGCAATGCGCCCGGCTTCATCTTCTCGACCGCGGTGCCGCCGGCGGTGGCAGGCGGTGCGCTCGCCAGCGTCCGTCACCTGAAGGAAAGCACCGCAGAGCGGACCCGCCATCAGGATCGCGCGGCCCGGTTGAAGCGGCTTCTGGCCGAAGCCGGCCTGCCGGTGATGCCGTCGGAAAGCCATATCGTGCCGGTGATGGTCGGCGATCCGGTGCTGTGCAAGGCGGCGACCGACATGCTGCTCGACGAGCATGGCATCTATGTCCAGCCGATCAATTATCCGACCGTGCCGCGCGGCACCGAACGCCTGCGCTTCACGCCGTCGCCGTTCCACGACGACGCGATGATGGATCAGCTGGTCACCGCGCTGACCGCGGTCTGGGCGGCACTCGGGCTGGCGCGGGATTGCGATGTGGCGGTCGCCTGACCAGGGTTCGTTCCCCCGGACATCATGACCAACGATCAGCGGGCGCCGGATGATGTCTTCCGGCGCCCGTTCGATTCTGCATTGGCCTATTTGCACCGGCCTGTGATCGCTCCGGGTGGCGGCTTGTCGCTTGCGCCCGCCGGGGCGTGGGAGGACACTTCGGAAGATCAGTCTTCCCGTCGCTGCCGGAGCCGACAGCCATGACCACCCCGTCCGACGACATTCTGCTGGAAATCACGGCCGCCGGTGTGTCGCTCCGCGTGGCGGCGATCGATGCGGCGACGGGCGAGGAGGTCACCTTCATTGCACCGCATGGCACCGCTGAAGCGGCGCTCGCGCGGCTGGCCCGCGACAAGCTTGCCTATGTCCGCGCCCGCAAGGCCGGGGCGGCCCCGACCCCGGCGGCTGAGCCGCGACCCGCCCCTGGACGCAAGGGGGGGCGGTCGATCATCGCCTGAACGGTACCTGTCCGATCGTGATGGCGGATCTATCCACCGGCAGTGGATCGATGCGGACAGGATGATCGAGTTGTGCGTGATACGGGGGCTTGCCGGAATGATTGCGATTGTGCAGGCCGGTTCTGGCAAATCTTCATCAACCGGCCAATCGATGCTTGCCGCACCGGTTCCCGCATGGCTACTCTTTTGTGAAGATCGATGACAGGGGATCGAGACCGCGGCTGCATGCCGCAGAGAAGTCTCGACACCGGGGGCTGCAAGACGTTTGCGGAATGACGGGCGATCTCGGATGACCAGGGGGAAGGTGTCATCCGTTCGGGCGCGGGTTCGATCGCATATGGCGGCGCGGGCAGGCATGCCGGCACGTCATGCGCGTGGACGGGGCGATGTCGCGGGACGGGGCAGTCCGGCATGACGCCCTTAATCCGCCCGGACGGACGCGATATCGATATTTTCCGGTTCAGAGACGTTCAGATGACCGCCCGTCGAACCGGCCGTGACCAAGACCGTATCGGGGGGTCATGGACTATTTTCTTCAGCAATTGGTCAACGGGCTCACGCTCGGCGGCATCTACGGGCTGATCGCCATCGGGTACACGATGGTGTACGGCATCATCGGCATGATCAACTTCGCCCATGGCGAGGTCTACATGATCGGTGCCTTCATTTCGCTCATCGCCTTCGCGGTTCTGGGCATGGCCGGCATCACCTATGTGCCGCTGGCCCTGCTGATGGTGCTGCTGATCGCCATGGCCTTCACCGCCGCTTATGGCTGGGCGATCGAGCGGGTGGCTTATCGGCCGTTGCGCGGGTCGTTCCGGCTGGCGCCGCTGATCTCGGCCATCGGCATGTCGATCTTCCTGCAGAACTATGTCCAGATCGTGCAGGGCGCGCGGACCAAGGCGTTGCAGCCAGTGATCTCGGGCGGGATCAGCCTGCATGGCTTCGGGGAGAACGCGGTCACCATCTCGTATATCCAGTTGCTGATCCTGTTGACGACGGTCGCCTCGATGACCGCCTTCACGCTGGTGATCAAGCGCACGCCGCTCGGGCGTGCTCAGCGGGCCTGCGAGCAGGACATGAAGATGGCGTCTCTGCTGGGCATCGATGTCAATCGCACGGTCTCGCTGACCTTTGTGATGGGGGCGGCGCTCGCGGCCGTGGCCGGGCTGATGGTCACCCTCTATTACGGTGTCATCGACTTCTATATCGGCTTCCTCGCCGGGTTGAAGGCGTTCACGGCGGCGGTGCTGGGGGGGATCGGCTCGTTGCCTGGCGCCATGCTCGGCGGGCTGCTTCTGGGCCTGATCGAAGCCTTCTGGTCGGGGTATTTCTCGGCAGAATACAAGGATGTCGCGGCATTCACGATCCTGGTGGCGGTGCTGATCTTCCGCCCGACCGGTCTGCTGGGCCAGCCTGAGGTCGAGAAGGTTTGATGGCGATGACCACGACAACCAAGACCGCTGCCGGCCCCAACCCTGTCGGTGCGGCGCTCAAGGATGCAGGGCTGGCGGCCTTCGTGGCCCTGGTCATCGCTCTGCCCATGCTGGGCTTGCGAACCGTGGCCGAAGGCGCCGTGGTGGTGGTGGAACCGCGCTGGAGCTGGGTGATCATCGCGGTCGCGGCGGTGTTCGCCGGCCGGCTGGCGCTGTCGCTGTGGACCGGCGTCCGGGGCCCCGGTGCCGGGCGCCGCAATCCGGCGAATGCCGGGCAGGGCGTTGCCAAGTATTTGAAAGCGATCGGCTGGGGCGGCGCCGTGGTGGCGTTGGTGCTGCCGATGCTGCCGTTCATGGACCGGACCTCGGTCGATCTGGCGACGCTGGTGCTGATCTATGTGATGCTGGGCTGGGGGCTGAACATCGTGGTCGGCCTGGCCGGCCTGCTCGATCTGGGCTATGTCGCGTTCTATGCCGTGGGCGCCTATTCCTATGCCCTGCTGAACGCCTATTTCGGCTGGTCGTTCTGGATCTGCCTGCCATTGGCGGGGGTGTTCGCGGCATCGTTCGGCATCGCCCTCGGCTATCCGGTGCTGCGTCTGCGCGGCGACTATCTGGCGATCGTGACACTCGGTTTTGGCGAGATCATCCGTGTGGTGCTGCTGAACTGGAGCTGGTTCACCGGCGGCCCCAATGGCGTCGCCAATATCCCGCGCCCCAGTTTCTTCGGGTTCGACTTCACCCGCCGGCCAGACGAGGGCGAGGTCGCCTTTCACCAGTTGTTCGGGCTCGACTATTCCTCGGAACACCGGGTGGTGTTCCTGTACTACATCATCCTGGTGCTGGCGATGATCACCAATCTGGTGGTGCTCCGCCTGCGCAAACTGCCGATCGGCCGGGCCTGGGAGGCCTTGCGGGAAGACGAGATCGCCTGCCGGTCGCTGGGGATCAACCCGACCAATGTCAAACTGTCGGCCTTCGCGCTGGGCGCCACCTTCGGCGGCTTCGCCGGGGCATTCTTCGCCACCCGCCAGGGCTTCATCAGCCCTGAAAGCTTCGTCTTCACCGAAAGTGCCGTCATCCTGGCGATTGTGGTGCTGGGCGGCATGGGCAGCCAGGTCGGCGTGGTTCTGGCGGCAATCCTGCTGATCCTGCTGCCGGAACTGGCCCGTGATCTGCAGCAGTTCCGCATGCTGTTCTTTGGCGGGGCCATGGTGCTGATCATGATCTGGCGGCCGCGTGGCCTGCTCGCCTTCCGCGAGCCGACCATGCAGCTTTCCCGGCTGAAATCGAGGCTCGGCCTCGATGGCCGGTATCAGTGACGCGCGGGGGCCTGACAGAATGACCGGATCCATCACCACTGATGCCGGCCGGCCGGCGCCCGTGACCGCGGCGCCGCTGCTGGAGGTCGAGCACCTCACCATGCGTTTCGGTGGCCTGACCGCCATTGATAATCTGAGCTTCACCGCCCGGCAGAACGAGATCACCGCCCTGATCGGCCCCAATGGCGCCGGCAAGACCACGGTGTTCAACTGCCTGACCGGGTTCTATCGCCCGACCGCCGGCGCCCTGACACTGCACACCGCCACCGGGGCCCATAAGCTGGAACGGATGGACGGCTTCCGCATCGCGCGGGCCGGCGTGGGCCGCACCTTCCAGAATATCCGCCTGTTTCCCAGCCTGTCGGTGCTGGAGAATCTGCTGATCGCCCAGCACAACCGGTTGATGGCGGCATCCGCCTTCTCGGTCGCCGGCCTGTTCGGTCTGCCATCCTATCGCAAGGTCGAGAGCGAAGCCCTTGATCTGGCGGCAAGCTGGCTGCGACGCATCGACCTGCTCGATCATGCCGATCGGCTGGCCAGCGAGTTGCCCTATGGTCATCAGCGGCGGCTGGAGATTGCGCGTGCGATGTGCACCCGTCCGGCGGTGTTGTGCCTGGACGAGCCGGCCGCCGGGTTGAACCCGCGCGAATCGCTTGAACTGAACAACCTGCTGCTGTCGATCCGCGATCAGGATCAGGTGGGCCTGATGCTCATCGAGCATGACATGAGCGTGGTGATGGCGATTTCCGATCATGTCGTGGTGCTCGACTATGGTCGCAAGATCGCCGATGACCGTCCGGAAGCGGTCAGGAACGACCCGAACGTGATCCGCGCCTATCTGGGCGAGGAGGAAGACGAGGCGCTGCCCGACGCGGTTGCGGCCGACCTTGGCATCGACCGGGAGGCGCATTGATGCTCGAAATTTCCGGGATCGAAACCTATTACGGCAACATCCAGGCGCTGAAAGGCGTGTCGATGTCGGTTGCCGAAGGCGAGATCGTGTCGTTGATCGGTGCCAACGGCGCCGGCAAGTCGACCCTTCTGATGAGCATCTGCGGCAATCCACGGGCGCGGACCGGCAGCATCCATTTCTGCGGCGAGGACATCACCCGGCGCGAGACCCATGACATCGTCCGTCGGGGCATCGCCCAGTCGCCTGAAGGCCGGCGGGTGTTCCCGCGCATGACGGTGATGGAAAACCTGCAATTGGGGGCGGTGACGACCGACTCTAAGTACTTCGCGCAGGACATCGAGCGGGTACTGACCTTGTTCCCGCGCCTGAAGGAACGTCGCAACCAGCGCGGCGGCACCCTGTCGGGTGGCGAACAGCAGATGCTGGCGATCGGCCGGGCGCTGATGAGCCGGCCGCGGCTTCTGCTGCTGGATGAACCATCGCTGGGCCTGGCGCCGCTGGTGGTGAAGCAGATCTTCTCGATCATCCGCGAGATCAACGAAACCGAGAAGATCACTATTTTTCTGGTCGAACAGAACGCCTTCCATGCCCTGAAACTGGCCCATCGCGGCTATGTGATGGCAACCGGGCAGATCGTGACCTCGGGCACCGGCCAGGCGCTTCTGGCCGATCCGGAGGTCCGGCGGGCCTATCTGGAAGGAGGGCATTGATGGTGGTCCTGGTCCATAGGCGGGCCATGCTGCGCCGCCGGGCGGCCCCGTCGCGCAGCAGCCTTGAAGGGAGCGGGCAATGGAGAGCATGATCGGCAGCACATGGCCCGTGTTCATCGGCGTGACGCTGGTGCTGACCGGGTTCTGCGCCTTCATGACCGGGCGGGCATTGGCGACCACCTGGCGGCCGGTGTGGCATGTTGCGCCCTATGGCGTGCTGTTGGCGGCGGCGAGCCGGTTTCTGAAATATGCGCTTTATGACGGTGTTCTGCTGTCGGGCGGCGGCTTCGTTCTGGACGCGGTGGTGCTGATCGCGATTGCGGCGATCGTCTATCGTGCCTATCAGGCGAAAATGATGGTAAAGCAGTATCCATGGGCTTTCGAGCGCGCCGGTATTTTCGGCTGGCGCGACAAGGGCGGGGCGGCAGGCTGATCGTCTGGACATCCAGACAGGCCAGCCGCTCAGACGGGTTTCCGGACCGGGGGAACGGGCATCAACGGCCTGTCGGTGCGGGTCAACAGGGAGACGACCATGACCAGGACTTCGATCAATCGCGGTCTCAAGGGCGCGCTGCTCGGCGCGGTGGCGACGCTGGCGCTGGCTGGCGCGGCGCAGGCCGAGATCGTGATTTCGGTGGCGGGGCCGATGACCGGCCAGTATGCCGTGATCGGCACCCAGATGCGCAACGGCGCCGAGATGGCGGTGAAGGACATCAATGCCGCGGGCGGCGTGAACGGCGAACAGCTGAAGCTGGTGGTCGGCGACGATGCCTGCGACCCCAAGCAGGCGGTGTCTCTGGCCAACAAGCTGGTGTCGGATGACGTGGTCTTCGTGGCGGGCCATTGGTGCTCGTCGTCGTCGATCCCGGCTTCGGACATCTATAACGAGGAAGGCATCGTCCAGATTTCGCCCGGCTCGACCAATCCGCAGCTCACCGAGCGTGGCCTGGAAGGCGTGTTCCGCACCTGCGGTCGCGACGATCAGCAGGGCGAAGTGGCGGCCGCCTTCATTGCCGACAAGTTCAAGGGCAAGAAGGTCGCGATCCTTCACGACAAGACCACCTATGGCCAGGGCCTGGCCGACGAGACCCGCAAGAGCCTCGACAAGCTGGGCTTCAAGGAGGCCATGTACGAGGCCTATACGGCTGGTGAGAAGGATTATTCGGCCCTCGTCACCAAGATGAAGTCCGAGAATATCGACCTGATCTATGTCGGCGGCTATCACACCGAGTCGGCGCTGATCCAGCGTCAGGCCAAGGAAGCGGGCCTCGACGCCGTACTGATGTCGGGCGATGCCATGGTCACCGAGGAATGGTGGTCGATCACCGGCCCCGCCGGTGAAGGCGCGCTGATGACCTTCAGTCCCGATCCAAAGCGCAACCCGGCCGCCGCCCCGGTGGTGGAGAAGTTCACCGCTGCCGGCTTCGATCCGGAAGGCTATACGCTCTATACCTATGGCGCGGTTCAGGCCTGGGCCCAGGCCGCCAATGCCGCCAAGTCGGTGGAGCTGGAGCCGGTCTCGGCCAAGCTGCACGAGATGACCTTCGACACCGTGCTCGGCAGCATCGGTTTCGACGCCAAGGGTGACGTCGCCGCTCCCGGCTACGTGGTCTATAAGTGGAGCAACGGCAAGTACGACTATTATTGATCGGACAGATCGTGGCCGGCTTATGCCGGCCGCGTCTGACCTGCTGAGAAAGGCCCCGTGGCGGAGACGCCCGGGGCCTTTCTCGTACAGGGCCAGTTCGCACGATCGACGCCGCCTCGTGGTCAGAGGATGGCGGGATGCAGGACCGGCCGATCCGCCTGCCGGTCCCAGCGCCAATGGGGTGCCGCCGGATCGATCCGGCAGCCGCCGACCCAGCGCACCGGCGGCGCCAGGGCCATGGCATCCAGCTCCTGGTAAAGCACGGCCTGCCCGTGTCCGGTCAGGGTGACCATGGCCGTGAACGGGTCTGCGGCAGGCGTCAGCGCGATCGCGGGCTGTGCTGCCCGGGCCAGTTCGGCGACGATCGCCAGATACATCACGTCCCCCAGGGCGGGCAGGGGGTCGCGCTCGCGCATCATCCGGCCGAACAGGCGCCCGATGGTCAACGGGGTATCGCCGGCCTCGGCCACAAGGTCGAGCGTCAGACGCTCGGTCAGCGACAGGCCGTCCTCAACGCCCGGAAGCTCGGCGAGATGGCGCCGCAGGGCCGGCGCCATCACCGGCAACGGTGCGGTGCCGTCCCCGGCAAGCCGGGCGAGGGGCTCGGGTGACGGATCGCTGAGGGCTGCCCAGACCCTGTGGCCCAATGCCAGATGGCGCGCGTCGAGCGGCACGCGTTCCGTCCACAACATCCGCAGCGCTTCCGGGTCCAGTTGTCCAAGGCCGATGAACCGCGCCCGGCCGGGGAAGTGGTCGCGCTGGATCAGCTCAAGCCGGGCGGGCGCGCCATGCTCGGCAAACACCGCCAGGCAGCGGGCCAGGATCAACTGATCATAGGCATCATGTTCCATCCACAGCACCACTCGCCGGTTTCCGCCGGCGGCGGCCCGAAGCGCACGCTCCGCCGCGGTCAGCTTGCCGGTCACCCCGTCCACATCCAGTGGCAGCACCGCGCCGTATTGGGCCACGATGAACGCGGCGCGGATCGCTATCAGGTCGCCGTCGGCGGGAATGGGCCCGTGGCAGAGCGGGTCCGACACCTCAAGGAAATCGCCGGTGAAGCCAGCCTGCCGCAGGCGCTCGCGGATATCGCTGCCACAGCGGATATGCAGCGTGTCGCTGTCACCATCGGGCGCGGGATCGCCATGGCGGATGGCCGCGCGTGCCCGGTCGAGCGCCAGTATATGGGCCTTGAGCCTTGGCCAGGACGCCAGCCCCAATTCGCGGGCGATGGCATGCTGGGCGTCGGTCAGTGTCGGCGGCTGGCCGGCGCGTGGGTGATGGCGGCGCAGGCGGTGGTCCGCCACGGCGTCGCCGTCGAGACAGGCGCGTAGCAAATCCCGGGCGCGCTTGCGCTGCTGATCGAGATGGAGATGAAACGGGTGGTCCGCCGCCGGCGCCGCCGTCGGGGCGGGCGCGTCAGGGCTATGGTCGTCCATGATGGGATCCCTTATCCGATCTCATCCGTATCCGCCGGCAGATGAGGACAAGGGCAGATGCAGGGATCGGCCGGATCGTCGTCAGGATCGCGGGCGCAGCCCTTTCCGCGGATGGGCGGGACCGACCGGGCCCGGTCCCACGACCTTAGACAGTGCCCCCGTCACGCGTCAAGTCACCAGCAGCATCGTCAGCAATGCGTGACTGGCCAGCCCCAGCGGCACGATCAGCAGCGGCCGGTCCAGCCGCCGCGCGATCAGGAAGCACGCGACCACCACCACCACCGATACCAGCGTGGCGCCATGGGCATAGCCCATCAGCGCGCGGCCGGGCAGGGGGGTGAGCAGCGCGCTGCCGATGATGCCGCCCAGAACGGCGAAGGCGGCGTAATCGAAGAACCGGAACAGCGGGCTCGCCGCCGCGTTCTCGGGCGGGCGCAGCACCACGAAGGGCAGCATCCGCAGGGCATGGCTGACCACACCGGCCAGCAGGATCGCCGCCCAGACCAGGGGATCGCCGGCCACACTGGTCATGGCGGCGGGATCGATGGTGGTCATGCGCGATGCCTCCGGGCCAGTTCCTCGACCGCGACGATGGCAAGGCCGGTGCACACCGCCACGATCATCAGGCCGAAGCCCGGTGCCAGCTGGTCCACGGGATCGACCAGGACGAACCCGGTCAGGCCGGCGACGAAGGGGGCAAGCCGGCGGGCGGCTTTGGCCAGCAGGGTGGTGAAATAAACCGGCATGACCAGCAGCAGCAGGGCGTTCAGCGCCGGCGGCAGAACATCGGCGACCACGAAACCGGCCGCCGAGCCGCCGGCCGCCAGCGGCAGCGATATCGCCACGACCCCCAGATAATAGCGGAATTTGAGGCCGGCGCCGATTTCCGGGTGGCCTGCGGCATAGGTATAGCCCAGCGCGAAGGTGCTGGCCGACAGGAACATCAAGGGCGGCAGGACATGGCGCTTCGCCAGCCCGCCATAATGTGGTACCAGGGCCGCCCCCATCAGCAGGATGCGGAAATTCACCACCAGCGCGATCCCGGCGACGGTCGCCCAGGCATGGGCGGTCAGGGGCCCCAGAATGACGAATTGCGCGGGGGCCGCGAACACCGCCACGGTCACCGCCACCGCCTGTGCGATACCGAGCCCGGCGTCGCGCGCCACTGCGCCATAGGCGGTGAAGATGAACAGAAAGGTCACCGCCACCGGAATGGCGTCGGTCAGGCCCTGGCGGAAGGGCTGCGGCACTGTGCTGACGGATGATATCGCTGGCATGTCCGCTCCCGCCCGGATGGTGATGGCGGCTGCAGTATGGAAGCAGGCGGCACGGCCTGCCAAGCGGGTAATGTGCGCGACGGTTGCAGATCTGCCGCGCGCAGATCCGCGCGGCGCGAGCTTCTATGCGGCGTCGCGGCGCCGGCTGCTTACTTCTTCGAGGGCTGCGACCAGAACCTCCGGGCCGGCGCCTTTGCGGGCATGATTCTCGCTCAACGATCGCCGGAAGCGCCGCGCCCCGGGCAGGCCCTGAAACAGCCCCAGCATATGGCGGGTGATCGCGATCAGGGCCGTGCCACGGCTGACCTCGGCCTCGATATAGGGCAGCATGCGTCGGGCGATCTCGATCCGATCGGCAATGGGTGCTGTGCCGCCGCCTTCGCCATAGATGCGGGCATCCACCTCGGCCAGGATATAGGGATCGTGATAGGCGGCGCGGCCCAGCATCACGCCATCAAGGCCGGCCGCGATCTCGGTTTCAGCCTGATCCAGATCGACCAGCCCGCCATTCAGCAGGATCTCAAGATCGGGCCGGGCGCGTTTCAGGGCATGCACCAGGGCATAGTTCAGCGGCGGGATCTCGCGGTTTTCCTTGGGGCTCAGACCCTTGAGCCACGCCTTTCGCGCATGGACATAGAATGTGCCCGCGCCGGCCGCGGCAACCGTCTCAACGAAGCGGAACAGGGTTTCCGTCTCGTCCTGATCATCGATTCCGATCCGGCATTTCACCGTCACCGGCACGTCGACCACCGCCGCCATTGCCGCCACACACTCGGCCACCAGGGCGGGTTCGGCCATCAGGCAGGCACCGAAGCGGCCCGACTGCACCCGATCGCTCGGGCAGCCGCAATTCAGGTTGATCTCATCATAGCCGGCATCGGCGGCGATCCGCGCCGCAATGGCGAGGTCGCGCGGATCCGATCCACCCAGCTGAACCGCAATCGGATGCTCCGACGGATCATGGGCCAGATGACGGGCGGCATCGCCGAAGATCAGCGCGCCTGTGGTGATCATCTCTGTGAACAGCAGCGCCCGCCGGCTGATCTGCCGCAGAAAATAGCGATCATGCCGATCGGTCCAGTCCATCATCGGCGCAATGGAAAAGCGACGGTCGACGGCAGGGCGCGGCATTTCGGGATGGTCGATCATCGATCCACAAGATCCTGAGAAAACAGGCCCATCCTCTACCATAGTCGGGGGGGCCGGATCATCGGCGAAGTTGTCATGCGACCCATGCATGATGCATGACCTGTACGGCCCGCGCATGCCTGGCACCATCAGCGTGACGAAACGTCACTCTATTCTGTTAACTGTTGCGTGCTATGATCGTCAGGCAAAAACAATGGCCGCGGGTCGCCTTGATCCTGACGGCAGATGCAACCCGAAGGTCCGTGTCCATGACAGATACAGTGTCTGCCAAGTTCGGGGGGCGCCCGGCAGGAAGCTGCGCCCGTGCTGAATGTGATGCCTGCGAGGTGCGATCCCTCACTTTCTGCGGCGATCTTGGTCATGACGCGATGTCGGCGGTTGCGGCCATCGTTTCCAAGGTTGATATGCCGGCCCATGCACTGCTGGCGGAAGAGGGCGAGCGGTCCGTCTATGTCTATAATGTCACGGCGGGTAGTGCAAAATTATACAAAAGTCTACCTGATGGGCGTACGCAGGTTCTTGGATTTCTTTTACCGGGAGATTTTCTTGGCCTTGGTGACGACCGGTTGGGCGGTCTTGCTGCCGAAAGCCTGACCCGGGTTTCGGTATGCCGGTTCCGCCGTCGCGAGTTCGAAGAGCTTCAGGACCAGTTTCCGGCCCTTGGCCGCCGCCTGCTGAGCCTTGCGCAGGACGAGATCGCGCGCTCCCGCGAGCAGATGCTGTTGCTGGGTCGCAAGAGCGCGCGCGAGCGGCTGGCCTCGTTCCTGCTCGGTCTCTATGACCGACTTGAGGCGCGGGGCGAGAAGAGCGACCCGTTGCCGATCCCGATGACCCGCACCGATATCGGCGATTATCTGGGGCTGACGATCGAAACCGTCAGCCGGACACTGGCGGTGTTCAAGCGTGACGGGATCATCTCGCTGGACGGCGTGCATGCCGTGCGCCTGCTCGATCCTGAGCGGCTGCGGTCTCTGGCCACCGGTGACGAGGCCGATCGCGCCGCCGCCTGTTGAGGCAGGCGCCTGTTGAGCCAAGGCGGCCCACCGGCCAGGACGACACACAGAACCGCGCGAACCGGGGCAGTATCCGGTTCGCGCGGTTCTTTTTTGTCGGGGGCCTGTTTTGTCAGTGGGCCTGTGCCTGGTCCGATCAGTTCTGATAGGGGTCGGCGGCGTCACGCAGGCCGTCGCCCAGAAAGTTGAAGGCGAGCACGGTCAGCACCACCGGTACCACCGGCAGCAGCAGCCACGGATACTGGGTGACGACATTGATGTCCTGCGCGTCGTTCAGCAGCACGCCCCATGAAATCAGCGGCGCCCGCACGCCCAGGCCCAGGAATGACAGCGCGGTCTCGCCCAGGATCATCGCCGGGATGGTCAGCGTTGCCGACACGATCAGGTGGCTCATGAAATTGGGCAGCAGATGGCGCAGGATCACCCGCTTGGGCCGGGCGCCCATCACCACCGCCGCGGTCGCATAATCTTCCTCGCGCAGCGCCAGCAGCTTCGATCGCACCGCCCGGGCAAGCCCGGTCCAGTCGAGCAGTCCCAGGATCACGGTGATGCCGATGAAGATCCACAAGGGGTGCCAGGTGACCGGCATGGCCGCCGACAGGGCCATCCACAGCGGCAGTTCGGGAAAGGACCGGATCACCTCGATCAACCGCTGAATGGCGCTGTCGACCCAGCCGCCGTAATAGCCCGACAGGCCGCCGAACAGAATGCCGAGCGAGAAGCTGATGGTGATGCCGATCAGACCCACGGTCAGCGAGATCCGCGCGCCTTCGATCACCCGCGATAGCATGTCCCGGCCCAGCCGGTCGGTGCCGAGCAGGAACAGCGTGCCGCCCTTCGGCGGGCAGATCAGGCGGATGTCGAGCGGGATCAGCCCCCACAACCGGTAGGGCTCCCCCTGGCACAGGAAGCGGACCGGCAGCGGCCGCGCGCGGTCTTCGGAATAAGTGCGGGTCAGCGTGTCCATGTTCAGCGCATAGCGCGTGCCATAGATGAAGGGACCGACGAATGCGCCGTCGTGGAACAGATGGATGCTCTGTGGTGGCGCATGGATATGGTTGGTGTGGCGGGTCGCCGGATCATAGGGGCTGAGCGGTTCGGCGAAGACCATCACCGCATAGATGGCGGCCAGGAACCACAGCGACACCGTCGCCAGCCGATGCCGGCGCAGGCGCCAGAACATCAGCCGCCATTGCGACGCCAGATAATAGCGTTCCTGCTTCGGTGTCAGAACCTCGTCATGGCGCGGATCGAATGGCGCGTCAGAGACATAGCGGTTGTCCCGGGTCATCGCGATCTCCCGCCATCGAGCCGGATGCGGGGGTCGAGCACCGCCAGCAGCAGGTCGGACACCAGCACGCCGACCACGGTCAGCAATGCCATGAACATCAGGAACGATCCGGCGAGATACATGTCCTGGGTCTGCAATGCCCTGAGCAGCATCGGCCCGGTGGTCGGCAGCGACAGCACCACCGAGACGATCGCGGCGCCGGACACCACCTGTGGCAGCACATTGCCCAGATCGGCAATGAACGGGTTCAGCGCCATGCGCAGCGGATACTTCACCAGCACCCGGGCCGGATGGAGCCCCTTGGCCTTGGCGGTGGTGACATACTGCTTGCGCAGTTCATCCAGCAGATTGGCCCGCAACCGACGGATCATGCCGGCGGTGTTCGATGTGCCGATCACCACCACCGGCACCCACAGATGCTGCATCACCGAGACGAACTTGCCCCAGCTGAACGGCTGGTCGAGGTATTCAGGATCCATCAGGCCGCCGATCGAGGTGCCGAACCAGATGTTCGAGAAATACAGCAGCACCAGGGCGAGCAGGAAGTTCGGCGTCGCCAGCCCCAGAAAGCCGATGAAGGTCAGCCCGTGGTCGAGCGGGCTGTACTGGCGGATCGCCCCGTAAATGCCGATCGGGAAGGCGACGGCGTACGAGAAGATGATGGTGGCGAACGACACCAGCATGGTCAGCCACAGCCGGTCGCCCACCACTTCCGACACCGGCAGCTGATATTCGAACGAATAGCCGAGGTCGCCGACCAGCAGGCCGCCGGCCCAGCGCAGATACTGTTCATACAGCGGCTGGTCCAGGCCATATTCCGCCCGCAGGAATTCGATCTTCGCCTGGCTCGCCCCTTCGCCCTGGGCTGCCAGTTCGGCTAGTTGCGTGGTCAGATAGTCGCCGGGCGGCAGCTGGATGATGACGAAGACCAGAATGCTGATCATGATCAGCGTCGGTATCATCATCAGCAGCCGTCGCGCGATGTACACAAACATCGCGGGCCTTGCTCCCCTTGCCGGGGCCGGCGGGATCTCGCGTCCCGTAACCGGCCCGTTCCCTCGATCGATGCGCCGGCCGCGATTGCTGTGGCCGGCCCCGTGCCTGTCGGTGTGGTTCTGTCGGTGTGGTCCGGTATCGTCCGTGCAGCCGGTCAGTTGTCGAGCCAGAACCGTTCCGGACGGTAGAGGCCGAAATGCGAGCCCGGATCCCAGTTGAACAGGCCCCGCTCCGGCACATTACGCAGCCGCGCATTCATCACCACCGGTTGCAGAACCCCGGCGACCAGCGAAATCGAGTAGACCTGATCGGCATTGATCGCCAGCATCTCGCGCCAGATCCGCGCGCGTGCCGCCGAAGACGATGCCACGGTCCAATCCTTGTACAATGACAGCAGCAGTTCCGCCGACGGTAGGTCCGGCGCCTCGCCCGACTTGCCGTTGGTTTCGTAATACTGCCCCCATTTCGGCCATTGCAGCGATTGCTGGCTGATCGGCGCCAGCTCCCACGGGTCGGTTTCCGCTGTGGCAAGCCCCGCCTCCAGGCCGAACCAGACGCTCATCAGGGTATCGCCCGCGAAGATCCGGTTGCGGAACAGATCGCGCTGCATCGGCCGGGCATAGATCTTGATGCCCAGGTCCAGCCACTGGTCGTGGACCAGTTCCAGAATGTCCATCTGTTCGGTGCTCTCACCCGCGGTTTCGACCACCATCTCAAGCGGCCGGCCATCGGGCATCAGCCGGATGCCGCGATCGTTGCGCCGGTCCAGGCCCATCTCGTCGAGCAGCTTGTTCGCCTGCGCGACGTCATGGGCGGCCCAGGCCCGGCGATAGGCAGGGCGCGAGAGAGGGCTTTCCTTCAGCACCGTATTGGCGCCACCGATGGTCAGGCCGTAATACAGGACGGCGTCGATTTCGTGACGGTCGACCCCCAGCGACAGGGCGCGCCGGAAGCGGGCGTCACGGAACAGGCTGCGCCAGCCGTCATCCCTGGCATTCAGGTTGGGATAGAGCGCCAGATGCGCGCCGCGGCCGGTGCGCCACAGGTTGACCTTGTAATCCGACCGCGCCGCTCCGGCCTTGAGGAAGGTGTAGTCGGTGAAGTCGAGCCCGCGCGCCTGCAGCAGCGCGTCGCCGGTGCCGGTCCGGGCCGAGATCAGCTTTCCGTCGACCACGTCGATTGCCAGGCTGTCGAGATAGGGCAACTGGCGGCCATTGATGTCGATGCGATGAAAATACGGGTTGCGTTCGGCCACGAAGCGGATCGATGGCGGCGCCGTCACCAGCCGCCAGGGCTGCAGGGTCGGATAGGCTGGGTTGCTGAAATCGGTCGCCGTATCCATACGGTTGTGGAGCGCCGCCCAGCTCGACTGTTTGCGGTCGTTCACCATCCGCAGCAGGGTTTCCGGATCGGCATAGCGCTCGTGGAATTGGCGCAGGTAATGCGCCGGCCGGTACAGGGTCAGCGGCAACGGCCCGGCGATCGCCGGCAGCAGCCGGGGATTCGGTTTCGACCAGCTATAGCGGACCGTGGTGTCGTTGATGACGGTGAAACGCGGCGGCTCGCCATCGACCAGCAGTTCGCGCGGCGGCCCGGCCGGATAGAGTTTGGGGTTGTTGACGACGTCTTCCCAGAAATAGCGGAAGTCGTCGGCGGTGAACGGTTCGCCATCCGACCAGCGATGGCCGGGCCTGAGACGCATGGTGAAGGTCCGGCCGTCCTGGATCTCGACCCTGTCCAGGATATCCGCCTCGAACGATAGATCCTGCGTATAGCGCACCAGCCGGGCATAGCCATAGACCAGCCCCATGCGCACATCCTTGGGCCTGCCGACCAGCATGGTCCAGGTGCCGCCCTGGCGGCCGGGCTGAAGATCGGGCCCGATGAAATCGTCGACCGCGGGCTTCGCCGGCAGCCGCTCGCCAATCGGCGGCAGAGTGCCTGCGGTGACGGCCGCTTCCAGAACCGACGCTTCAACCAGATGGTCCGGCATGGGCGCGCTGGGCGAGACCAGAATTTCGATCTGCGATCCAAGACCGCTCTCGGCCGCAAAGCCGCCGATCGGGCGGGTATCGCCGCCATCCTGCGCCCGTGCAGCACCGGCGCCTGCCAGAATCAGGGCGACCAGGGCGGCGGCGGCCAGCGTCTTCTGCCACAGGCCCTGCCAGCGGCCGCTCATGCCGCCGCTCCCGCATCGGCCATATCCGCGCCGACCCTGACGAAATGGCCGGGCGCGATCTCACTCATCCGCGAGGCGCCGCCCGGCAGCAGACGCCAGGGTTCCGGCCAGACCGCGGGGTCCGAGGCGCGGCCGTCCATCAGGGCGGCAAAATCAAGCCGACGGTCGGGATCGGCTTCGGGCACGGCGGCGATCAGGGCGCGGGTATAGGGATGGGTCGGTGCCGAGAACAGCCGGTCGCGCGGCGCGCTTTCAACGATCCGGCCGGCGCACATCACCAGAATGCGGTCGCACATGTAATCGACCACCGCCAGATTGTGGGAGATGAACAGGTAACCCAGGCCCAGCACCGATTGCAGATCCTTCAGCAGGTTCAGCACCTGCGCCTGCACCGATACGTCCAGCGCCGAAACGGGTTCGTCCAGGATCAGCAGTTCGGGCCCCAGCGCCAGGGCGCGGGCGATGCCGATGCGCTGGCGCTGACCGCCGGAGAAGCTGTGCGGATAGCGTCTGAGATGGCGGATATCGAGCCCCACCACCTTCATCAGCGCCTTCACCCGTTCGGCACGCTCCCTGGCAGTGCCGGCGCCGTGGATCTCCAGCGGCTCGGCGATGATGTCATAGACGGTCATCCGCGGATTCAGCGAATGGAACGGATCCTGAAACACATATTGCAGCCGGCGGCGGAACGGGATCCAGCCATGGTCAGACAAAGTGGCTAAATCAGTGGCTTGCACATCATTGTCGCCACGGAACATGATCCGGCCTTCATCGGCGCGGATCGCACCCAGCAGCATGCGTGAGGTGGTGGTCTTGCCGCAGCCGCTCTCGCCCACCAGGCCGACACTCTCGGCCCGGCCGACCGTGAACGAGACATTGTCGACCGCCAGCACGCCGGCGCCGCCGCCCCGGCTGAAGATGCCGGCGCCCCGGCTGACGAAACGCTTGGTCAGGCCTTCGACCGACAACAGGGGCGTGCCGGCCGCCAGGGCATCGCCCATATTCGCCGAGGTCGTGGTCGGTGCCGTTGTGGCAAGGCCGTGCTTGCCCACTGCGCTGACGGCGAGCTTGGGATCGAGCGCCACCGCGCGCAGCGGCACCAGCCGTTCATCCCGATCCATGCCGATCCGCGGCACGGCGCCCAGCAGGGCTTTCAGATAGGCATGGCGGGGATCACGGATCAGGGTATCTGCCGGGCCCGCTTCCATCACCTTGCCGCGATACAACACCACCATGTCGTCGGCAAGGCTCGCCACCACGCCAAGGTCATGGGTGATCAGCAGCACGCCCATGCCCATTTCGTCCTGAAGATCACGCAGCAGCTTCAGGATCTGGGCCTGCAGGGTGACGTCGAGAGCGGTGGTCGGCTCGTCGGCGATCAGCAGCGCTGGCTTTGCTGCCAGCGCCATGGCGATCACGCCGCGCTGGCGCAGGCCGCCGGACAATTCGAACGGATAGCGGTCGAGCGCCACCCGCGGATTGGGAAAGCCCACCCGGTGCAGCATGTCGGCCGCGACCTCGCGGGCATCGCTGCCGTCCAGTTGCAGATGCAGACGCACGGCCTCGGTGATCTGGTCGCCCAGCGTGTGCAGCGGCGACAAGGCGCTCATCGGCTCCTGAAAGATCATGCCGATCCGGCCGCCGCGAATCCGGCGCATGGCGCGGCTGTTGGCCGGCAGTTCAGCCAGATTTGTGGCCGTATTGTCGAGCGGGTCGGTGAACACGGCACTGCCGCCGTCGATGCGGGCAAGCGACGGCAGCAGGCCCATCACCGCCTGGGTCAGCACACTTTTGCCTGAGCCGCTTTCCCCGACCAGTGCTGTGATCCGCCCGGGATTGATGGTGAACGACACGCCGTCGACGGCCGTGAGGGCCCCTTCCGGTAGCGCGAAGCGCACCACCAGATCACGCACGGCCAATAATGGCCGGGTGACGGCCGGTGTACGGCTGCCGGTGAGCGGATGCATCGCGGACCGGCCGGCCGGCCGCAGGACGTGCCGGGACTGGCTCATGACCCGCCCTCACCAGTGCAGGTCGGGGGCACGCGCAGACCCAGCGCCGACAGATTATGGCGGGTCACCCCGTCCAGCACCAGGCGGCGAGCACCGGCGCCGGTCAGCGCCGTGGCGACCAGTTGATTGAAATCGCGAAGACTGTCTTCCACCGCCAGCACGTGACCAAGCTGGTCGGTCAGGATCAGGCGGAACCAGCCGCCGCCACGGCGTGGCGCATAATGCAGCAGTTTCAACCGGGAAAGCTGGTGGAGGGCGATCCGTCGCCGACCGGTCAGACTGTGCCGTTCGATGAAACCGTGCGGGCCGGGCACCGCGCGCCAGACCTCGGACAGCCGGATGGCGCGCTGGATGCCGAAGCCCGCGAACAGCGCCACCAGCAGCGACAGCACGCCGACCGCCACCATGCCCAGGCCCTGGACCACGAACAGCGGCAGGGCGACGACGAGGCTGCCGAAGCCTGCGCGGAGCATGTCGGCCAGAAGCGGCCCGCGATGGTGGCGCAATACCAGACCGGTGGTCGTGGCCGGAACTGCCGCCGGGCGATCCTGTGTGAACATATCGGTCCTGTCGTGGCGCAGGGCCTCATCGCCGTTATGCCGGCGACCGGACATCAGGGCATCGGGGGCGGGTGTCATGCGGGCGGTCACGATCCTCGATCGTCCTGAGGCGCGGCCCCTCTGCCGCGCAAGCGATAGGATGCCCGTTCGTACCGGCGACTTGCAAGCCGTTACGCCGGCCGATGTGGCCAGCCGTCGACATATCGGGAGGGACGCGGTCACCGGGGCGCCGTTTCAATCGGCGGAAGACGGTTTGCCGACGGCGTGAACAGATGGGCCGGATCGTCCCACACCGCCGCCGGATGGCTGGTCAGCCGGACCGAAAGCCGGTCCAGAAACGCGTCAAGCGCGGCGCTGTGCACAAGATGATGGGTCAGCAGGCCGGTCGGCTCATCCGGATCGGCAAGCCCCGCGCGCCGGGCCGCCAGATGGCGGGTGATCGCTGCCAGGGCCGCGTCCTCGCCCACGAAGTCGCCGGTGCCGCGCCAGTCGATCGGGTCGACATGGGTGTTGATCTCCACCACATTCGCGGCCGGCATCGGGCGTTTGCGCGGCTTGAACCGGCTGAGGCCGTTGATGCCGATCTCGGGCAGGCGCTGGATCAACGGCACCGGCAGACGGTTCCAGGGCGGTGTCAGCACGGCCAGACAGCGGCTGGCGAACAGCGTGGTCAGGCGGTCACGGCCCCGTGCCAGATCGTCCAGCATCTCGTCCAGCGGCCGTCCGCAGGCAAGCTCGGATTTCTTCTTGTCGGGCCGGGCGTGGTTCTGGTGCGACCAGCCGTGAAGAAGCACCCGCAATCCCGGTGGTTCCGCGTCGAGCCGCCGGGCCAGCGCCTCGGTCGCGGTGGCGGGGATCACCGCCAGCGCCAGCGGCAGCCGGTGATGCCGCGCCCGGTTCAGCAGCCGGTCGAGCGCCGGCCCGGGTGCTACGGCGTCGTCGTCGCGCCACCAGAACCGCGCCGGCCGGCCCGCCGCCTGCCAGGCGTCCAACTCGCCATCCAGTGCCGCCCAGCCGCCGGCTGCGGGGCTGTCCGTCGTGGTGGTATCGGTCACGGCGCCACGCGCGTGGCCAGCATATCGGCCAGCAGATCGGCGCTGGCGGTGGCACCATCCATGTCGATCGCCGGCCAGCGGCGGTCGCGCGTGGCGGCGGCACGGGCGGCGGCATCGGCCAGCGCCGCAGCCGTCAGCCCCGCCTCGTCCACCACCTCGATCAGCCCCTGTTCGGCGACCAGCCCGGCGCGTAGCCCCTGTTCGGTTTCAAGCCCGCCGGCATAGGGCACCACCACCGCCGGCACCCGGTTTTCAACCACTTCCAGCAGAGTGTTATAGCCGGCCTGAGAGATCGACAGCGCCGCCCGGCCCAGCATGGCGACGAAATCGGGGCGCGCACGTTCGACCGTGAAGCCCGGTTCTGCCGTAAGAGCCCGGATATCGGCAGCCATGGCGGCGGCGCGCAGATCGGCCAGGATCGCGTCATCCAGGTTCCAGCCGACCAGCAGCCGCCAATGCCGTGCCGACAGGTCGGGCCCGCTGCCGGCGCGGGCGGCGATGGCGGCCCGGAACAATGCCTCGCTGACCGCGCCACCGCCGGCCGAGACCAGCACCTCGCCGGTGCCGTCGCGCGCATCGCGGCCCGGCGGCGGCGTGTGGTTGCGGTTCCGGTCAACCACATAGCCGGTGTAATGCACCAGATCGGCCACCTCGGCCATCAGCGGAAAGGTCCGCTCGAACGGCACCAGGGCCGGGTCGCCATGCACCATGACCAGGTCGTAATAGCGCCGCGCACGGTCGAGCATCTCGTGCCGGCGCTCTTCCTTGGGCGGTTCCACCAGGATATCGCGCACCGATGCGGCGATCAGCGCCGGCCGGGGCAGGGCCCGCGCCGCTTCGATCATCGGGACAATCTCGGACGCCAACTGTCTGCGGCCGAAGGGAAACAGCTCGGTGATCAGGATCGCCGGCTGCACGCGCTGAATGATCGCGATCAGCAGATCGCGGCGGCGCATGCGCCAGTCATCGTCGATCACCCGCCCGTCGGGACCGACCAGAACCTTGAAGAACTTGTCGACCGCGCGTGCCG
Source organism: Tistrella bauzanensis (assembly GCF_014636235.1). Lineage (NCBI taxonomy): Bacteria > Pseudomonadati > Pseudomonadota > Alphaproteobacteria > Geminicoccales > Geminicoccaceae > Tistrella > Tistrella bauzanensis. The sequence goes on along the minus strand of NZ_BMDZ01000049.1, from coordinate 17,566 downwards.
GCGGCAGCTGCACCAGATCGGCAGCACCGGTGTCGAGCCCGCGGACCGGAAAGCCGCCGCTGACATAGGTGACGGCAAAGCCTTTGTCTTCGAGCGCGCGGGTCAGGGTCGCGGCCCGCTTCTGGTGGCCGATGCCGAGCAGATGCTGGACGTAGAGCACGATCCGTGGCCGCAGGGACCGGCTGAGATCGGGCCGGGGCAGGGGAGCGGAACCGGTATCTGCTGTGGTCACGACGGCATCCTCGGTAACTGAAAGAAACTGAAAGAGTGGTGTGGCGCGGTATGGCTGCGGCGCCCGTTGCCTCACGGATCACGACAGCATCAGGTTCAGGTGGTGAACCGCCACGGTGCCATCGGGGGCCACTTTGAACAGATGGGCGGCGTTGCGGGCCAGACGGTGCGGCGGCTTGCCGATCATCGGCCAGCCGGTCGCCTGGGCCATCACCGCCCGGATCACGCCCTTGTGGCTGACCGCCGCGACATTGCGCCCGCGCGCGGCCATGGCGGTCAGCCAGGGCGCCACCCTCTGCTGAACCTCTCGCGGACTTTCACCCCCCGGCGGCCGGAAGTCCAGCCCCCGGGCTTCCAGCGCGGTCATCCGGTCGCCAAGCTGCAGCCGCAGATCGTCGAGCCGCTGCCCCTCCCACGCGCCCCATGACATCTCGATCAGCGCCGGCGCCGGCCGCGCGCCGGGGGCGCCCAGCCGCGCTGCGGTTTCGCGCGCCCGCAGCAGTGGCGAGGTGTACCAGTCATAGCCGGTGGCGATCGGTGCGGGCAACTGCCAGCCGGTCACCTCGTCGCGCCCGGCATCGTTGAGCGGCTGGTCGCTCTGACCCTGAAGCCGGCCCTGATCGTTCCAGTCGGTGCGGCCGTGGCGGATCAGGGCCAGAATGATCGACGGTGAGGTGCTCATTGCATGGCATTCCCGGGCCGGTGGCGCGTTGCGCGCTGGCGATGATTGGCGGTGGCCAGCCGCAGGGCTTCGTTCAGTGCCGCCGCGGCGGCGGTGATATCACGCCGCGCCGCCTGATCGGCGGCCGCGCGCGACATGGCCTCGCGGCCGTTCGGGTCGTCGAGCAGGGCGGCCACGGCGGCGGCCAGTGCCGGGGCATCCTCGGGCGCTGCCAACCGGCCGGTGACCCCGTCGGTCACCAGATCAGGCACGCCGCCGCTTCGGCCCGCGACCACCGGCAGCCCGGCGGCCTGGGCTTCCAGCAGAGCCATACCATAGGCCTCGCGCACGGCGGGCCAGACCATGATATCCGCGGCCGCCAGCACATCGGCCAGGGCCGCGGGGGCCAGGGCGCCCAGCAACGTGACCCGATGGTCGCGATCGGCATCGAGTGCCGCGGCCACCGCCGCGCGGGCCGGGCCGTCGCCGGCCACCAGCAGGTGAAAGCCCCGTCCGGCCAGTGCCGGATCGGCCAGCATGCGCCCGATCACCCGATAGCTGTCCAGCTTGTCGCCGATTCGCATCATGCCCACGGCCACCAGCCAGGGCAGGGTGATGTCGAGGCCCCGCGCTGTGGCCAGATCGCGGCGGATGGCGTCCCGCCGTTGCGCCGCGGCGGCGAACCGGGCGCTATCGTCCAGAAACGGTGTCAACCCCTGGATATGGCCGGCCGGCAGCAGCCGGCTCAGGCAGACCGCGTCCAGCCGGGTCATCGGCATCACCAGATCGGCGGCGGCCAGGGCCGCGCGGGCCGCTTGAAATCCGATATCCCAGGCGCCGCCGGCGCGCTTGGGCGCATCCGAGGCTTCCACCACCAGATAGGGAATATCGAGCGCTGCCGCCACCTGTGGCCCCAGATGATCGGGGGCTTTGTGATAGAGATGATAGGTGATCCAGGCCTCGGGGCGCGTTGCCGCCGGACGCGCCGCCAGCCTTGCCACCAGCCGCCGGGCCAGCCTGAGGCCGGCCGCCATGATCCGGGCCTGACGCTCAGGATTGCCGCGGCCGTCGCGGCTGCTGAACCGGCAGACGAGTTCCGGCTGATGACCGCCCGCCGCCAGGGCGGCCATGATCTGCCGGGCCATCCGCCGGTCGCCGCTCGGCACCGGGTGGTCGGGATATTTCAGGGGGCAATAGACCGCGACCCGCATCAGTCGTGCCGCGCCTCGCCGCCATGTTCGACCGCCGCCGACAGCCGTGCGATCAGGGGGGCGACCGAGGCATCCAGCGAGAAGGCGGCATCCAGCCGGGCGCGGCCGGCGGCGCCCATCCTCTGCCGTAGCGCCGGGGCCGCGACCAGCGTGGCGATGGCATCGGCCAGCGCGCGCGGCTGGTCCGGCGCGACCAGCAGCCCGGTCTCGCCGTCGCGGATGAATTCGGGGATCGCCGAGACCGTGGTGGCGACCACCGCCAGACGCTGCGATTGCGCCTCCATCAGCACATTCGGCAGGCCGTCGCGGTCGCCATCGCCGGCAATGCGGCTGGCCAGCACGAAGATGTCGGCCTGTCCATAGGCGGCCAGCACCTCGGCCTGTGCCATGGCGCCTTGCCAGGTGATCCGATCGGCAATGCCATGTGCGGTCGCCTGCGCCTGCAATCGGTCCTTCAGCGGGCCTCCGCCGATATGGGTGAAGTGCCAGGCCATGGTGTCCGGCAGCAGCGCCAATGCCTCCAGCACCGTGTCCCAGCCCTTCTTCTCCACCAGACGGCCAACACCCACCAGCCGCACCGGGCGGGCCGGATTGCTGCCATCGCGGTCATTGCCGGTATCGCGGCCATGGCCCATGGTGGATGCCGGATCTGTGGCCGACAGGCCGGTCGGATCCGGAAACCGGCTGAGATCCAGGCCGTGATAGAGCAGGTCGACCCGGCCCGGCGGCGCGAGGGCTGCCAGATGATCGCGGTTCATGGCGGTGCAGGTGACGGCCCAGGCGCAATCGGCGAGCTTTTCAGTCTTTTCCCAGTCGGGACTGGTCCAGATATCCTTGGCATGCGCCGACACCGCCCAGGGCAGGCCGCGCATGATCGCCGCATATCGTGCCACCGATGCCGGGGTGTGCAGGAAATGGGCATAGATCATCGCCGTGTCGGGTTCCAGTTCCGCCGCCAGAACTGCCGCCTGACCGAAGCGGCGGATGCGGTTGCGACTGCGATCGCGGGCAAGGTCGCGCAGCCAGACCGCACGGGCGCGGGCAAAGCCCGGCAGCCGTGCCACCCGCCACAGGGATTGCAGCACCCGCAGCGGCTCCTCATGCAGGTATTCGGGCAGATAGCGGACATCGGCGGTGATCTCGCGATGCACCGGATGTACCGCGCGATCGGTCGGCCGGCGCAGCGACACCAGCCGCAGGGCCAGGCCTGCCACCTCCAGCGCCCGGATTTCCTGGGCGATGAAGGTCTCGGACAGGCGCGGATAGCCTTTCAGCACCACAGCGATGGTGCCGGGGGGGGATGTGCCGGCGTCAGGGTGCGGCACGGCGCTTGATGTCCAGTGGCCCGGCATCATCGGTCCAGGCATTGTCCGTGTCAGGTTCGGCCGTGTTGTCACCGGCTGGCGCCGGGCTCAGGACGGTGCGACGATTGCGCCGGTCAAGCTCGGCACCAACCAGCCGCGCCACGGCCTCCAGCCCGTCGAGCATCGAGGACGGCATGGCGGCCGATGGCGGCGCCTGACCGGCCAGAGCCACCAGAGCATCGGCCATCGCCGCGGCACTGCGCTCAGGGCCGGGGTCGAGCAGCATGCGCACAAGGCCCAGCTTGTCCGCGCGGTCGGCGCGGATGAACTGTTCCAGCCTGGGTTCCGTGCGCGGCACGATGATCGCCCGCTTGTCCAGCGACAGGATTTCACAGAAGGTGTTGTAGCCGCCCATGGCCACCACGCCTTCGGCACCGGCCATCAGGGTTTCGATCCGGGCGTCGAAGGTGATGGTGTCGACCCGGTCGAGCTTATGGGCTCGTGCCCCGAACCGCTCGCGCGCCTCGCGGCTCATGAACGGGCCCAGCACCAGCACGGCGCGATGGGGCAGCCGGTTGCCGTGCTGTTCATAGGCCTGTATCACCCAGTCGATCAGTTCCTCACCGTCGCCACCACCGCCGGTGGTGGCCAGGATGTAGGGATCGCCCTCCACCAGCGCCTGGATACGCTCCGATACCGCGCCCTGCGGCGCCGCGCGCCGCAGATATCCAGTATAGGTCATCTTCGCGCGCACATCGGCCGGCAGGTCGATGCCTTCGAGCGGATCGTGGATCTCCGGCAGCCCGTAGACCCAGATATCGTCGTAAAGATCGCGCAACGCCGGCAACACCCGCTTGCGCTTCCATTCGGGCGCAAGCTGTGCCGGTTCATCCATCACATCGCGCAGGCCCAGCACCAGCCGGGTTCCGCGCCGCTTCAGCCGCTTGAGCGTGCGGGCAACCTCGCCCCGCAAGCCCAGCGGCTCCTTGTCCACGATGAAGACATCGGGTTCGAACACCTCGGCCGTGCGCTCGATGATCGCCCCCCTGAGTTTCAGGATATGGTCGATGTCCATCTTGAGCTTCAGCGAGGTGTAGTCACCATTGCGCAGCTTGATCACCCCCGGCACCCGGACGAAGTCGGTGCGGGTGCGGAAGTCGAAGCTGCCGATGATCGGCGACCCCGAGAGGATCAGCACCGACATGTCGGGGAATGCCCCGACCAGCCCGTGTGCGATCTCGCGGCATCTGCGCAGATGACCGAGCCCGAAGCTGTCGTGGCTGTAGATCAGCACACGCGAGCCATTCATGCCTCTCGGAACCTCCCGCTTGCGGCATAACGGCCGGACTATCGCACAGGCCGGGCGCGCTCGGAAAGTGGCGATGTCGCGGCGCGGAAACTCCGTCATCCGGGGTGGCGCCTGCGACATAATATGCATTTCATATGCATATATAGTGACGGGAATAAAAATCATCTGCTATACATCTTCTGTGGTTCACGAGAGATGGCAGTCCGGGACGGCCACAGGCCGCATCCGGGCAGGCCGCAGGAACGGGAATGGACGGGATATGCTGACGGAAACGACGATCACCCTGGTGAAAGCCACGGTCCCTGTGCTGCGCGCCCATGGTGAAGCGATCACGAGCCGGTTCTATGAACGGCTTCTGACCCAGCCCGAAATCGCGGCGATGTTCGATCCGGCGCATCAGCGCGATGGATCGCAGCCCCGGGCGCTGGCGGCCGCGGTGCTGGCCTATGCCGAACATATCGACAACCTGTCGGCACTGGCAGGCGCGGTGGAACGCATCGCCCATAAGCATGTTGCGGTGCAGGTGCGCCCCGAACAATACGATGTCGTGGGCGCGGAACTGCTGGCCGCCATCTCGGACGTGCTGGGAGATGCGGCGACCCCGCCGATCCTGGCCGCCTGGGCCGAGGCCTATGGCGTGCTGGCCGGCGTGTTCATCGGGCGCGAAGCGGTGCTGGCCGATGAGGTTGCGGCGCGGCCCGGTGGGTGGCGCGGTTTCCGGCGGTTCATCGTTGATGCCGTCAATGACGAAAGCCGGGTGATCAAGAGCTTCCGGCTGACGCCTGAGGATGGCGGACCGCTGCCGCCCTTCAGCCCCGGTCAGTATCTGACCCTGCGCCTGACCCGCGACGACGGCACCACCAGCCTGCTGCGTCATTACAGCCTGGCCGGCAAGCCCGATGCCCGGCATTGGCGGATCGCGGTCAAGCGCGAGCCTGAAGGTCGCGGCTCCGGCATGATGCACGACATGATCAAGCCCGGTGCGGTGATCGAGGCGGCGCCGCCTGCGGGTGAATTCGTGCTGGATATGGACGGGTCACGCCCGATCCTGCTGCTTGGCGCCGGCGTGGGGCAGACCCCGTTGCTGGCGATGGTGGAGACGCTGGCCGAGATGCGGCCCGATCATCCGGTCGTCTGGGCGCATGCGGCGATCGATGGCCGGACCCATGCCTTCGGCCGTCATCTGCGCGATCTGGCCGCAGCGACCCCGGGCCTGTCGGTTCATGTCGTCTATGAGCGCCCGGATGCGGAAGACCGGCAGGGGCGGGATCATGACCGGATCGGCCGGATCGATGCCCAGGCCCTGCGCGATCTGCTGCCGGCCATGGATATCGATGTCTATATGTGCGGGCCGCGTGGCTTCCAGAAGGCGCAGGCGGCGCAGTTGATCGAGATCGGCGTGCCGCGCGACCGGATCCGGTTCGAACTGTTTGGTGTGACCGACGAACAGATCCTCTGAAATGCGATTGAGTCGCAGTCAAAATTAAGGTCGGATGCCGCCTCTGGAAAACGGACCGGAGGATGCGGTGACAATGCGGACCTTATCGCCCGGGCGATACCGGCGGCCACGTCATGCGGTCGCCATCGCCTGGGTGCTGGCGCTGGTGGCGGCGGTGACGATCGGCGCAGGCCTGGCTGCCGTCCAGGTGGCCCATGCAGATGACCATCCGGGTGCCCGGCCCGCGATCGTTCCGGACGACCGCGGGCCGGTGACTGTGCCGGGCAGCCACTGGTTCGACATCACGGCCCGGCGCAACGGGCTGGTCTATCGCATTCAGGTGGCGATACCCGACGGCATACCGCCCGAGGCCGGCTTCCCGGTTCTGTATCTGCTCGACGGCAATGCGATGTTCGGTCTGGCGGCACAGACCGCGCGGCTGCTGGCTGCGCGTGAGGGCAGCCTCGCCGTGGTCGCCATCGGCTATCCCGGCGATGCCCCCTTCGACATGACCCGTCGCTATCTGGACCTGACATCGCCGGTGACGCCGGCGATGCTGGCCCTGATGGGGCCACGGGCACCGGTGGTGCCGACCGGCGGCCAGGATGCCTTCCTGGACGTGATCCTGAACGAGATCCGCCCGGCCATCGCCCACCGATTTCCGGTCGATCCCGACCGCGCGACCCTGTTCGGCCATTCGCTGGGCGGGCGCTTCGTGCTGCATGCGGCACTCACCCGGCCGCAGGCGTTCAAGGGCTATGTCGCCTCCAGCCCGTCGATCTGGTGGAATGATGGCGACGTGGCCGAGGATGCTGCGGCCTATGCCGCGCGCGATCGGCGCCCGCCGCTGAACCTGCTGCTGACGGTGGGCGGCGAGGAACAGGCAGTGTCGATCGGGGCGGAAAGCCCTGAGCGGGCCGCCTTCCGCCGCATGGCGCGCATGCTGGACAATCTGGCCGGGATGGCCGACCGGCTGCGCGCGTTGCAGGTGCCGGGCGCACGGATCGATCAGGTGGTGTTCGCCGGCGAGGGCCATATGACCACCGTGCCGGCGGCGATCAGCCGTGCCGTGGTCTTTGCATCCGAACCGTGATCCCGCCCAACCTGCCATCTCGCCCCCACCTGCCATCCGGCCCCGACCGCCACTCCCGACCCGTCTTGCATCGGCATCGCCACCGTCCTAGGCTTGACGCCGCAGCCCCGTGCGAGAAGAGGTGCTTACCGGTGCCCCCGCGGGGCCGGCCGTGAGCTGCGGCCGACAGGGCAGAGGGAGACGCTGGAGAGCATGGAGCGGCTGGTCGACGGCGTGGCGGCGCGCAGGCGTCGGGCTGCGTCCGCGCGTGAGGCGGGCCTTCGGGACCGGATCGCGCGGGCGGCGGTGGAGCTGTTCGATCAGCTATATGAAGGCGCTGTCCTGATCGATGCCGGCGGGCAGATCCTGTGGATGAACGACAAGTACCGCGCCATCCTGGGGCTGAACGGCATGGACCCGGTCGAGGGCCGGCCGGTGGAGGAGGTGATCCCCAACAGCCGGCTGCGCGAGGTGGTGGCCTGTGGCCGCGCCGATCTGATCGACATCTTCGAGGTCGAGGGCCGGCAGCTTGTGGTGAGCCGCATCCCGTTGAAGGACGAGGATGGCCGCGTCACCGGCGCCGTCGGCATGATCCTGTACGACCGGGTGCAGTCGCTGAAACCGCTGGTCGACAAGTTTCAAGGGTTGCAGCGCGATCTGGATGCCGCCCGCCGACAGCTGGCCGATGCGCGCCGGGCGAAATACGGCTTTTCGCAGTTCATCGGCAATTCCGAGGCGGTGCGTCTGCTGAAGCGTCAGGCGCGGCGGGCGGCCGAACGGGACATCACCGTGCTGCTGCTGGGCGAGACCGGCACCGGCAAGGAGATGCTGGCCCATGCCCTGCACGCCGCCAGCGGCCGGCAATCGGGGCCGATGGTGCGGGTGAACACCGCGGCGATCCCTGAAAATCTGCTGGAAGCGGAACTGTTCGGCGTGGCCCCCGGCGCCTTCACCGGTGCCGGTGCCAAACCGCGTGACGGCAAGATCCGCCTGGCCCATCGCGGTACGCTGTTTCTGGATGAAATCGGCGACATGCCGGTCAGCCTACAATCCAAGCTGCTGCGGGTGCTGCAGGAACGCGAGATCGAGCCTCTGGGGTCGAACCGGGTGATTCCGGTCGATGTGCGGGTGATCGCCGCCACCAGCCGCGATCTGGGCCGGATGGTCGAGGAAGGCCTGTTCCGGGCCGATCTGTATTACCGCCTGAATGTGCTGCCGCTGCGCCTGCCGCCGCTGAGGGAACGTCTGGATGACATCGAACCTCTGTGTGAGGTCCTGCTCGACCGGCTGGCGATCGATCAGGGCGGCCGGCCACGCACGCTGACCGACCATGCCCTGCTGCGGCTTCAGGCCCATGACTGGCCGGGCAATGTCCGCGAACTGGCCAATCTGCTGGAGCGTGCGGTTCTGCTGACCGATGATGCCGAGATCGATGCCGGCCATATCGACAGTCTGATGGCCACGCATATGCCCTCGGCGGCAGGTGTGGCACCGGTCACCATGACGGCATCGGTCGAACCTGGCGAGACGGTGGAGCCTTTGCGCGAGGCCCTGGCCGCCGCCGAACGCGACGCCATCCGCCGGGCGCTTGCCGCGGCCGGCGGGGTCAAGACCCAGGCGGCGAAGCTGCTGGGTATTTCCCGCGCCCAGTTCTATGAAAAACTGGCGACACATGGCATCGAGACCGTGACGGCCTCGTCGCGCCCCTGATCCCGTCACACCGTCCGGTTTACCGGACACGAGCCTGACTGTCCGGAAATCCTGACAGACAGACGTCCGGGTTGCCGGACAGGATGCGCTGCCGCAACTGATGGTGCAGCGCGGCAAGTTGTTGCTTTCCATTGATGTCATGAAGATGGCACAGGCCTTGCTGGTAATGTCTCAACGCGGTGCGCCGGACTTACCGGCGATCGCGATGGCACAAAGACCAGGGTAGGGAGGCACCACCCCCAATGTCGCTCAATTGGAAGCACCTCGCCGCGGCCGCGGTGATGGCGGCCATGGCCGGCACCGGACCGGCGCTCGCCGCCGATCCGATCAAGATCGCGCTGATCTCGGGCAAGACCGGGCCGCTCGAAGCCTATGCCAAACAGACCCATACCGGCCTGATGATGGGCCTGGAATATGCCACCCAGGGCACGATGGAGATCGATGGCCGCAAGATCGAGGTCATCGAGAAGGACACCCAGTTGAAGCCGGAAATCGCCCGCGCGGTGCTGGCCGAAGCCTATGGCGACGACGAGGTCGACCTTGCCATCGGCCCGACATCATCGGGCGATGCGCTGGCGATGCTGCCGGTGGCGCAGGAATACGAGAAGATCCTGCTGGTGGAGCCGGCGGTCGCCGACTCGATCACCGGTGACAAGTGGAACCGCTATATCTTCCGCACCGGGCGCAATTCTTCACAGGATGCGATTTCGAACGCGGTGGCACTGGGCAAGCCCGGCGTGAAGATCGCCACGCTCGCGCAGGATTACGCCTTCGGCCGCGACGGCGTCGCCGCCTTCCGCGATGCGCTGGCCTCGACGGGCGCCGAGATCGCGCATGAGGAATATGTTCCCCGCGACACCACCGACTTCACGGCCCCCGCACAGCGCATCTTCGATGCGATGGACAAGGTCGAGGGCGACAAGGTGCTGTTCGTGATCTGGGCCGGTGCCTCCACGCCCTTCGCCAAACTGGCGGCGATGGAGCCAGAGCGTCGCGGCATCAAGATCGCCACCGGCGGCAACATCCTGCCGGCCATGGCCGCCTACAAGGCGCTGCCGGGCATGGAAGGCGCCACCTATTATTACTATGACATCCCCAAGAACCCGGTGAACGACTGGCTGGTGACCGAGCATCAGACGCGCTTCAATTCGCCGCCAGACTTCTTCACCGCCGGCGGCATGAGTGCTGGCATCGCGGCGGTCGAGGCGATCCGCAAGGCCGGCTCCACGGAGACCGAAGCCCTGATCACCGCCATGGAGGGCATGAGCTTCATGTCACCCAAGGGCGAGATGACCTTCCGCAAGGAAGACCATCAGGCGCTGCAGGAGATGTATCACTTCCGCATCAAGGTCGACGAGAACGTCGCCTGGGGCATCCCTGAACTGGTCCGCGTGATCGGCATCGACGACATGGACGTGCCGATCCGCAACCAGCGCTGAGCTGTGCGCGGGTCGTGCCGGACGGGCCGGCATACCTCCCCCGGGTGCCGCGCCGCCCGGTGCGGCTCGCGTGCTGCCGTATTTCTCGGTTCATGGCCTCCGCCGGACCGGCGGATGGCCAAGCGAAGACGGACCCCGGATGACCCTATCTTCCGCCGCGGAGACAGCGGGCGCCGTTCCGGCGCTCGAAACCCGCGATCTGACCGTGCGCTTCGGCGGCCATGTCGCCGTCAATGGCGTCGGCTGCCGGTTCACACGCGGTACGCTGACCGCCATCGTCGGGCCGAACGGCGCTGGCAAGACCACCTATTTCAACCTGATTTCGGGCCAGTTGCGGGCGACGGCAGGATCGGTTCTGCTCGACGGGCACGATCTGTCGTCGCATGGCGCTGCCGGCCGCACCCGGCGCGGCATCGGCCGCGCCTTTCAGTTGACCAACCTGTTTCCGAACCTGACGGTGCGCGAGAACATCCGCCTGGCGGTGCAGGCGCGGCGGGGCCGGGGCTTCGACATCTTCTCGATGGCAGCGCATGGCCGGCATCTGATCCAGCGCGCCGACGCGATCCTGGAGCAGGTGCGGCTGGGCGTTCGCGCGGATGACGTCGTCGCGACCCTGCCGCATGGCGACCAGCGCAAGCTGGAGGTGGCAATCCTGATCGCGCTTGAACCCCGCATCTTCATGTTCGATGAACCCACCGCCGGCATGAGCGTCGACGAGGTACCGGTGATTCTGGACCTGATCCACGGCATCAAATCCGATCCGGCGAACACTGTTCTGCTGGTCGAACACAAGATGGATGTCGTCCATTCGCTCGCCGATCGGATCATCGTGCTGCACAACGGCTATCTGGTCGCCGATGGCGACCCGAAAGAGGTCGTGGCCTCGCCGATCGTGCAGGAAGCCTATCTGGGAATGGGGGCCTCGACCCATGTCTGAGCGGTCGATGCCAGAACGGGCCGGGGCGGCCGGGGCCCGCGACGGCGGTGTCGGTGATGCAGCGCAGGCGGGGGCACTGCTGACGCTTGCCGGCGTGCACACCCATATCGCCCAGTATCATATCCTTCAGGGCGTGGATCTGGTGGTGCCGCGAGGCGGGCTCGCCATGCTGCTGGGCCGCAATGGTGCCGGCAAGACCACCACCCTGCGCACCATCATGGGGCTGTGGCACGCGTCCCAGGGCCGGATCACCTTTGATGGTCGCGACATCACCGCGGCCGAAACCCCGGATCTGGCCAAGGGTGGTATTGCCTATGTGCCGGAAGACATGGGGATCTTCTCAAGCCTGACCGTGCGCGAGAACATGCTGCTGGCGGCGCGCTCCGGTCCGATGGACGACAGGCGTCTGGCCTGGATCTTCGACCTGTTCCCGGCGCTGGAGAAGTTCTGGAACTGGCCTGCCGGCAATCTGTCGGGCGGCCAGAAGCAGATGCTGGCGATCGCGCGGGCGATCGTGGAGCCGCGCGCGCTGCTGATCGTCGACGAGCCGTCGAAAGGATTGGCACCGGCGATCATCGGCCATCTGATCGAGGCCTTCCGCGAGTTGAAGGCCACCGACACGACCATTCTGATGGTCGAACAGAATTTCAGCATGGCGACCGCCCTCGGCGACACCGTGGCGGTGATGGATGACGGCCGCGTCGTCCATGCGGGCTCGATGCACGAACTCGCCCATGACGGAGATCTTCAGCGCCGTCTGCTCGGCCTCAGCCTGGACAGTCACCAATGACCGCGCGCGCCCTCAAGACCGCCGGAATGGTGGAGCGGCATGCCCCGCTCGCCATGGCCGGCCTGATCCTGTTCCTGCCACTGATCCTGATCGACCCCGGCACCTGGCTGGTGCTGGCCATCGCCGGCCTTGCCATGGGCATGATGATCTTCCTGATGGCCTCGGGCCTGACGCTGGTCTTCGGCCTGATGGACGTGCTGAACTTCGCCCATGGTGCCTTCGTTGCCGTCGGCGCCTATCTGGCGACCGGGCTGCTCAGCCCCGGCGGGCCGTTCGCCGGCCTGATGGGGGTATCGCTTCTGGGCGATGTCGGCGCGATGCTGCTGGCGATCCTGGTCGCCTGTGCTGCCGCCGGCGTGTTGGGGCTGGTGTTCGAACGGGTCATCGTGCGCCGGGTCTATGGCGCGCATCTGCGCCAGATCCTGATCACCGTCGGCGGGCTGATCGTCGCCGAACAGTTGATCACGGTGATCTGGGGTGCCGACCCGATCCCGCTGCCCAAGCCCGAAACCCTGCGCGGCTCGATATTCATCGGCGATATCGCTGTCGAGCGTTATCGGCTGGTGGCCTGCGCACTGGGATTGGTCGCCTATCTGGGCATGCATTTCGCCTTGAATCGCACCCGCATCGGCCTGCTGGTCCGCGCCGGCGTGGAAAACCGCGAGATGGTCGAGGCGCTGGGCTATCGCGTCCGCCGGCTGTTTGTCGGCGTGTTCGTGGCCGGTACCGCACTTGCCGCCGCTGGTGGCGTGATGTGGGCGCTCTATCAGGAAATCGTCACCGTCCATATCGGTGCCGATGTGATGATCCTGGTGTTCATCGTGGTGATCATCGGCGGCCTGGGCTCGGTGGGTGGCTGCTTTCTGGGCGCGCTGCTGGTGGGGCTGACCGCGAATTTCATGGGCTATCTGGCACCCACGCTGGCGCTCGGCTCGAATATCCTGCTGATGGTGGCGGTGCTGCTCTGGCGTCCCCGCGGGCTCTATCCCGCGACCAAGAATTAAGCCGGAGGCGGATCAGATGCTCAACTGGATCATTTCCGGCGACCGGCCGCGCAGCCGCATTCTGGCGGCGGTGCTGATCATCATCCTTCTGGGGCTGCTGCTGGCGCCCTTCGTCTTTCCGGGCACCCGCTCGCTGGCGGTCGCGGCGCGGATCTGCGTGCTGATCGTGCTGGTGGCCTCTTACGACATCCTGCTCGGCTATACCGGCATCGTGTCCTTCGCCCATACCATGTTCTTCGGCATCGGCGCCTATGGCGTCGCGATTGCCCTGAACGCGCTCGGCCCCAGCTGGGGCGCCGTGGGGCTCGGCACGGTCGCCGGTGTCGCGGTATCGATTGCCGCCGCCGCGGTCATCGGCCTGCTGTCGTTGAGGGTGCGGGCGATCTTCTTCAGCATGATCACGCTCGCGGTCGCCAGCTTCTTCCTGATCCTGGCCTCGCAGCTGTCGTTCATCACCGGCGGCGAGGATGGCATGTCCTTCCGGGTGCCGCGCATGCTGACCCCCGCCTTCAAGCTGTTCGAGGACGAGATCTTCGGTCAGCGGTTCAATGGCCGGCTGGTCGCCTATTACCTGGTGTTTATCAGCAGTCTGGTGCTGTTCCTGTTCATGCTGCGGGTGGTGAACTCGCCCTTCGGCCGGGTGCTGCAGGCCATCCGCGAGAATGATTTCCGCGCCGAGGCGCTGGGCAACCGGGTTGTGCTGTATCGCACGGCCGCGTCCTGTCTGGTAGCGGCCTTGGCGGCCCTGGCCGGGGTTCTGAATGCGCTCTGGCTGCGCTATACCGGGCCGGATGCCACGCTGTCCTTCGCCATTATGCTCGATATTCTGCTGATGGTGGTGATCGGGGGCATGGGCACGCTGTATGGTGCGGTGATCGGTGTCGTGATCCTCAGCCTGGCGCAGTTCTATCTGCAGGATCTGATGGGTGCCGCCTCGTCGGCGCTTGCCGGGATTCCGGTGCTGCCCGAATTGATCGCCGCCGATCGTTGGATGCTGTGGCTCGGCATCCTGTTCGTCCTGTCCGTCTATTTCTTTCCGACCGGCATTGTCGGCAAATTGAGGGAACGCTGAACCATGACCGCCCCCCAGCCCGCTTCGGAATACCTCACCGCCTGCGGCCACGAAATCCACTACATGCATTGGTCGTCGGACCAGTCGGACCCGATCGTCATGTGGCATGGTCTAGCCCGCACCGGCCGCGATTTCGACCCCTGCGCCCGCCGCTTCGCCGACCGGTTCCGGATCGTGGCGCCCGACACCATCGGCCGCGGTCTGTCTGGCTGGGCGAGCGCGCCGGAGGCCGAATACCGGCTGGAGCATTATGCCGAGGTCGCGGTCGAGATGCTCGACCGGCTGGGCATCGAGCGGATGCGCTGGGTGGGCACCTCGATGGGCGGGGCCATCGGTATGATGCTGGCCGCCGGGCCGCTGAAGGGCCGGATCACCCATCTGGTGCTGAACGATATCGGCCCGGCGCTGGCGCCGGCGGCGATCAACCGGATCCGCTCCTATGTCACTCAGCCGCCGGTGTTTGACACGGTTCTGGAACTGGAGACCTATCTGCGCACCATCTATGCCCCCTATGGCGCCATCAGCGACGAGCAGTGGCGGCAGATGGCCGAAACCTCGACGCGTCGGCGCGATGACGGCAAGTTGACCGTGCATTATGATCCTGCCGTGATGCGCGTTTTTGCAGAGACCACCGGCGATTTCGAGATGTGGGATGCCTGGGATGCCATAGAAGCCAAGACCCTGGTGCTTCGCGGCGAAACAAGTGACCTGCTGACCCAGGACACGGCGGAAGAGATGACGAGGCGCGGGCCGAAAGCATCCCTTGCAGTCATTCCCGGCTGCGGGCATGCTCCGGCCCTCAATGTTCCAGACCAGCTCGATCTGCTCGACCGATTCCTCACCAGTTGATCGCAGCACTTGATCCCGGGTGGGATGACCTGATTTGCCAGCTTCCCCCGATGGCCGCTTTTGCGAGTGGTCCCGGGGGCCTCGATCGGCGGGGCCGGGAGACAGCCCGCCGGTCGATACTGAACCGCCCCGGAGATGCTCTCCGGGGCGGTTTTTTCATGACGGGCGGGCGTATCCTGGCCCACCTGCCGGTCAGAATAAAACCCCCGGCATCGGAACGCCGGGGGTTTGTCATTTTGTCCAGGCGCCGGACTGGCCTGTACCGCCTGACAAGGTCAGGGGACGGTCCGGTCGGTGCGGGCGGATTTCAGCATGAAGGCTGGAATATCCTTGCCGAAGCCCAGCGGCGTATTGTCGTCGCGGGCGCTACGCTCGCGCTCGGGGCGCTCCCGTTCCGGCTGTTCCCGGTCGTCACGGGCAGGTTTCTCGGCAGCACCATTACGCGGGCTGGCAGCATCCGCAGGGGCCGCAGCAGTCCGGCTCCGGCGAGGCGGGCGGACGGGATGCGAGGGTCGCGCGGCTTCCGCGACCGGTTCCGCGACATCATCCGCAGCCGCAGGGGATACATCCGCAGCGGCCGTGTCGTCCTCAGCCGCAACAGTCGCGGCAGATACCTCCACCACCTCTGTGGCGCGGGCGCGACGGCGGCGCGGCGGGCGGGCGGGCTTTTCGGCTGCCACGACGTCCGGCTCGGCAACCTGTGCAGGCGTCGCCGGCATATCGCTGAGATCGGCAGCATCGGACCCGGCCGGGACGGCGTCGACCAGGCTGGTCGGGGCATCGGTCGCTGCCGCCACAGCGGCTTCCTCGACCGCCGGTTCCCGGCGGCGGCGCTGACGCGTCCGTGCTGGACGAACCGCTGCAGTCGCATTCTCACCGGCGGCGGGCGACGCCTCGACCGGTGTGGCGGCGGTCTCACCGTCTGTTTGACCATCGGGCGCGAGGGCAGGAGCCGCCTGGGCACCGCCTGTCACCGCCAGAACACCCGACAAATCGGTCACCGTTTCGATCGCCTTGCCGCCCAGCAGGGCGACGACGCGGTCATACAGCTTCCGGTCTTCCGGGGTCACAAACATGATCGCGGTGCCTGTGCGGCCGGCGCGGCCTGTGCGGCCGATGCGATGGATGTAATCTTCCGCGGCCAGCGGCACGTCATAGTTGAAGACGTGGCTGACGTGCTCGATATCCAGCCCGCGACCGGCGACATCGGTTGCGATCAGGAACTTGATCTTGTTGTCGCGGAAGGCCGCCAGCGTCTCGTTGCGCGCATCCTGGGTCATGTCGCCATGCAGGGCGCCGACATCGTGTCCGGCGCGCTTCAGCGACTCATAGAGGGTGGCGACGGTGCGCTTGCGGTTGCAGAAGATGATGCCGTTGCCGACCGGTTCCCGGACCATCAGGGTTTCCAGGGGACGCCGCTTGGCCCGCTCGTTCGCGACATGCACCACCAGCTGGCGCACGGTCGCGGCCGCGGTCGACTGCGGCGCCACCGACACTTCCTTGGGGTTCATCAGGAACTTGCCGGCCAGACGGCGGATCTCGGGCGGCATGGTCGCCGAGAACAGCAGGGTCTGGCGGATCTGCGGCAGCAGGCTGGCGATGCGCTCAAGATCCGGAATGAAGCCCATGTCGAGCATCCGGTCGGCCTCGTCGACCACCAGGATGCGGACATCGGTCAACAGCACGCGGCCACGCTCGAAATGGTCCAGCAGGCGGCCGGGGGTCGCGATCAGCACGTCGACGCCCTTGTCGAGCGCCTTTTCCTGATCGTTGAACGACATGCCGCCGATCAGCAGCGCCATGGACAGCGGCGTGTGCTGACCATAGGTGTGGAAGCTCTCGGCGATCTGCTGGGCAAGCTCACGCGTCGGCGTCATGATCAGCGAGCGCGGCATGCGCGCACGCACCCGGCCCTGCGCCAGGATGTCGATCATGGGCAGGGTGAAGGATGCGGTCTTGCCGGTGCCGGTCTGTGCGCAGCCCAGCACGTCACGGCCCTGCAACACCCAGGGGATCGCCTTCTCCTGGATGGGGGTCGGCTGGGTATAGCCGGCGTCATTGACGGCCCGCAATACTTCGGCGCTCAGGCCCAGATCTTCGAATGTCATGCGAGACGGTACGCCCGATCTGCTTGTCGATGTTCACACGTGTGGGCCATATATAACCGCCATGGCGCTCAAGTCAATCACAGTCACCGGTCAGAACTTCCAAGGAGGCAAGCACTTGACCACCGTCAGTCCCCGCAGGCCATCCAGCCGCCCCCGCCCCGAAAGTCCGCTGATGTCCGCCACCGACAGTCTGCTGGTGGTGATCGACCTTCAGGCCCGGCTGATGCCGGCGATCAGCGGCGGGCACGAAGCGGTCGCCGCCGCCGGCCGGCTGATCGATGGCGCCCGGGCGCTGGGCGTGCCGGTGATGGCGACGGAACAGTATCCTCAAGGGCTTGGCGCCACCATCGCAGGGCAATCGGGTGAAACTGTGCGTGACAGAGCGGAAAAAGTCTGAATCTCTCGTTGTCGACCTTTTTGGCTTGGGAGGG
>NZ_BMDZ01000048.1 GCF_014636235.1 Tistrella bauzanensis | reverse complement strand
TCGACGCTGTCGGCGGCCTTGATGGTCAGGCTGCGGGTCGAGGCATTGCCGGAGAGCCTGATCGTGTCGGTGCCGGCGCCGCCAATAAAGCGGTCGGCATCGAAGACGCCGACGACTTCAAAGATATCGTTGCCCAGGCCGCCATCCATGGTGTCGTTGCCTGTGCCGCCATGGAGAACGTCGTTGCCGGCGAGGCCGATCAGGATGTCGTCCCCGGCCCGACCCTGGAGCACGTCGTTTGCGGACGTGCCGATGATGCGGTCGGCGCCGGTGCCGCCCGTTATATTTGCCATGGAGATATGCCTCGACAGATGATGTTGCCATCAAGAAACGAGACGTGTTCGTCATGGCCCCGGGGTGCGGAAGAATTGCGGGCACAGAGCGATCTGACGCTCATCCGGCATGATGGTGGTGCCAGATAGCCATATGGTAACCTTGGTTTGTGTCCGTTTGAAGAACTATCTGAGGTTATGGTGCGACCGGTGCGGCCGACCCGCCCAGCGCCTGATAGAGCGTGATCATCGCACGCAGTTCCTCAAGCCGGTTCTCAAGCAGGTTGAGTTCGGCCGTGCGGCGGGTTTCCTGGGCATCCAGCCAGACTTGAAGCGTCACGGCACCGGTGCGATAGCGGGTTTCATAGATCGCTTCCGCCGCACGTGCGGCTTCGAGAGCCGCCTGCAGGCGGACGGCGCGCGCGGCACGCTGTTCGCGTGCCGAGAGTGCATTTTCGGTGTCGGCGAAGGCCGCATACAGGGTCTGGCGGAAATTGGTGACCGATTCCTCGAACACAGCCTCGGAGACCCGGATGTTGAGATCGCGTTCGTTCCAGTTCAGGAACGGTAGAGCGAGGTCCAGGCCCAGACTGGCCACCGGATTGGCCAGCAGGTCGCGCAACGCGACGCTGCTGCCGCCGACACTGCCGGTCAGCGACAGGGTCGGCAGATAGCTGGCGCGGGTGGCGTCGATATCGGCAAGGTTGCTGCGCAGCCGCAGTTCGGCGGCCTTGATATCGGGCCGGCGGGCCAGCACCGCGGCCGGCAGCCCGGCCGGAATCGCGGGCAGGGCGCCGTCTGGCAGTCGGTCGCGGGCCAGATCGACCGGCGCCGGCGGGCCGTCGAACAGGATCGACAGGGCGTTGTCGGTCTCGACCTGCTGCTGGATGATCAGCAGCCTTGCGGCTTCCTGGCTCTCGATGGTCTGACGGGCCTCATAGACATCCAGTTCCGACACGGCACCGGCGCGATAGCGCACGTCGACGATGTCGGCAATGCGTCGGGCATAGGCGAGGCTGGCATCGGCCAGCGCCAGACGCTGGGTCAGATAGACATGGGTCCAGTAGAGATCGGCGGTGGTGCCGGTGAGGGTGAGGGCGGTGGCCTCGCGGTCCTGTTCGGTTGCAAGCGCCTCGAACCGTGCTGCGTCGAAGGTGCGGCCCAGGCGGCCCCAGAGGTCGAGTTCATAGGAAACGGTGAGGTCGGTTGAATAGCTGGTCGCACTGGTGTCGGAGCCGAACCGCCGATCGCGGGCGACCGAGCTGCTGGAGCCGAACTGCGGCAGAAGATCATCCTCGGCCAGACCCGCCTGCAACTGTGCCCGGCGCACGCGGATTGCCGCGGCGGCCAGGTCGTTGTTGCGGGCCAATGCCTGAGTGACCAGGGCATCCAGCGCCGGATCATCGAAGACCCGCCACCAGCCATCTGCGCTGACCGCGGCAGCATCGATCGTGGGGGCGGCGCCGGTGGCCGGTTGGCCCTGCGCCCAGTGCGTCGGCACGGTGACGGCGGGGCGGGCATAATCGGTGTCGATCAGCCCGCCGCAGCCGGCAAGCGTGGTGGCGAGCAGCACCGCAAGAAACGACCGGAAGTGCCGCGTGGTCATGTTTCCGTCCATGGTCGTGATGGTCCTGTCCATGGTCATTCCCGCGCCAGCGCGTCGACCGGGTCGAGGCGTGCGGCGCTGCGGGCAGGCAGGAAGCCGAAGGCGACGCCGATCAGCGTGGAGCAGGCGAAGGCGGCGACGATCGAGGCTGTGGAATAGACCATGGCGACACCGCTGCCGGCCAGAATGGCCCCGATGCCATAGGCAAGGCCGACGCCGAGCGCGCCGCCCAGCAGGCAGACCAGCACGGCCTCGATCAGGAATTGCAGCAGGATGTCGCCCTGGCGCGCGCCCACGGCCATGCGCACGCCGATCTCGCGGGTGCGTTCGGTCACCGAGACCAGCATGATGTTCATCACCCCGATACCGCCCACGATCAGTGAAATCAGCGCGATCATCGAGACCAGCAGGGTCATGGTCTGTGTGGTGCTCTCGATGGTCTGGCGGATCGTGTCGGTGTTCATCATAAAAAAGTCCCGGACCCCGTGGCGACGGGTCAGCAGAGCCTGGATGTTGCGCTCGGCCACATCGGTCGCATAGTCGTCGGCCACGCGCACGGTGATGCGTTGCAGATAAGACTGTCCCAGCACCCGGCTCATCGCCGTCGTATAGGGGATCCAGACGTTCAGCGAGTCCGAGCCGCCGAAGGAATTTTCCTGCGGCTCGGTGACCCCGATGATCCGCGCCGGCACGTCGCCCAGAAAGATCACCTGCCCGACGGGATCGCCGCCATGGGGGAACAACTGATCGCGGGTGTTGCTGTCGATCACCACCTCCTGGCTGCGGCGTTCGATGCTGGCATCGTCGAAGGGCTGACCGGCAGCCATGGTGTGGCCGCGCACCCGGAAGAATTGCGGGCCCACACCCACCACCTGGGCGGTGATCGAGATATTGCGATAGCGCAGCGTGGCGCTGCTCGACACCTGCGGCGTCACGCTGTCGACATAGGGCTGGCCGGCCAGGGCCTCGGCATCGGATGGCACCAATGTCCGCACACGGCCGGCACGGGTGTCGCCGAAGCTCTCCCCCGGCATGACGTCGATGGTGTTGGTGCCGATCGACGAGATGCTTTCCAGAATCTGCTGCTGCGATCCGGCGCCCAGCGCCACCACCGACACCACCGAGGCAATGCCGATGATGATGCCCAGCATGGTCAGGAAGGTGCGCAGCTTGTGCGCGATCATCGCCCTGACCGCCATGCGGAAGGCTTCGACATGGCGCCCCAGCCCCAGCCCCTTCGGCTGCGCCGCCGGCAGCGGCCGCGCGGTTGCCGGGGGAAGGTCGGGCTTGCGGGTGTCGGCGATGATCCGGCCGTCGCTGATCTCGATCACCCGGTCGGCCACCGCGGCGACCTTGGGGTCGTGGGTGACGATGATGATGGTGTGGCCCTGCTGGTGCAACTCGCCCAGCAGGTTCAGCATCTCTTCGCCGCTGCGGCTGTCGAGCGCGCCGGTGGGTTCGTCGGCCAGGATCACGCGGCCGCCATTCATCAGCGCGCGGGCGACACTGACCCGCTGCTGCTGGCCGCCCGACAACTGGCCGGGTCTGTGGTTCATGCGATCGGCCAGCCCCAGCCGGGTCAACAGATCTGCCGCCCGTTCGCGGCGCGACCGGCGGTCGCGGCCGGCATAGACCGCCGGGATTTCGACATTGTCGAGCGCGGTCAGGGTCGACAGCAGGTGATAGCGCTGGAAGATGAAGCCGAAATGCTCGCGGCGCAGTTCGGCCAGATCGTCGGCCTCAAGCTCGCGGGTGTCGCGACCGGCGATGCGGTAGGCGCCGGCGCTGGGTCGGTCCAGGCAGCCCAGAATGTTCATCAGGGTCGATTTGCCCGACCCCGAGGCGCCGATGATCGCCACCATCTCGCCGGCCTGGATGGTCAGGTCGATATCCTGAAGCACGGCGACCATGCGGTCGCCGGCCGGGAATTCCCGACGCAGGCCCCGGATGGAGAGCAGGGGTTGCGGACCCGTCGCGGTGCCGAGTCCGCCCTGGGGCATGAGATTGGTCACGGGCTCAGAACCCCATCGGTCCGCGCCGCTGGCGCATCTGCATATTGGTGCCCAGGGTCGCGGTGTTGGCGGCAACGATCCGCTCGCCGGCCTCCAATCCGGTCAGCACCTGGGCCTGAACGTTGTTGTCGATGCCGATCGTCACCCGGCGCAGCGCGATGCCGCCATCGCTGTCGACCACCTGGACGTTATAGCTGCCATCCGCGGCTGGAGTGCCCAGCGCCGATGACGGGATGACCAGCGAAGCCGGCGCCCGGCTGATCACGATCGAGACCTGGGCGGTCATCGAGATGCGCAGCTTGTGGTCGGGGTTGGGCACATCGAACAGGGCGTCGTAATAGATCGCGGTGCTGCTGCTGGATGATGACGAACTGCTGCTGGAGGATGAACTGCTGCTGGTCTCGGTCTCGATCGATGGAGGGGCGGGATAGACCGTGCGCAGTTCCGCCTCATAGCGGTTGTCCGGCTCACCCAGAATGGTGAAATAGACCGGCTGGCCCGGCTTGACCCGCACGACATCGGCCTCCGACACCTCGGCGGTGACGGTCATGGTGTCGAGCTGCGCCAGTTTCACGATGGTCGGCGTGGTCTGATTGGCATTGACGGTCTGGCCCTCCTTCACAATCACCGCCACGACGGTGCCGCTGATCGGCGCGGTGATCCGGGTATAGCCCAGATCGACCTTGGCGGTGTCGGCGGTGATTTCGGCCTGGGCGATCTGGGCTTCCAATGCCGCGAGCTCGGCGCGGGTGGTGGCGACGGTGGCCTCGGCAACCTCAAGATCGGCGCGGGCGCCGGCATTGCCGGCCATCAGGGCGCGTTCGCGTTTCAGCGCCAGTTCCGCCTGTTTCAGCGAGGCGCGCTTGGCGACATGCTGGGCACGGACATTGGCAAGGGCAGCTTCGGCATTGCGCAGGGCGTTCTGCTGGGTCAGTGAGTCGATCTCGGCGATCAACTGGCCTTCGGTGACCTCATCGCCGACATCCACGGCCAGCGTCTTGATCTGGCCGGAGGCCTGGGCGCCGACGCTGACCAGATTGGCGGCTTCCAGCGTGCCATTGGCCAGAACGGTGTCTTCAAGATCGGCGACCCGGACCTGCACCGTCGGCGGCGGGGCGGGGGGCGCCTCGGGGAATGCATAGACCCAGGCGCCATAGCCGGCGGCGGCAAGAAGAAGCAGGATGACCGGAAGACGGAAGGCGCGCAGGCGCCGTGAAACCGGTCTGGAACCAGGGGAGGATGTCGACACGTTGAACGCGCTCGCTTCATTGATCGGCGGCACAGCATACCCATACTCCGGGAGGTGTGGGGTAATGGCTGTGCATCTGATACGTAAAACCTGCGTAAACCCGACGCGTGCGCGGTGACGCGGCCGGCTGCCCGTGTATATCGTGGCCTCCGAGATGCCTGATGCGAGGACCAGATGCCGGCCGTGCCTATCCTGATGATCGATGACGATGCCGAGCTTGGCGCGATGCTGACTGAATACCTCGCCGCCGAGGGGTTCGAGACCACCGTGATGCTGACCGGCGAGGCGGGGGTGGCCGCGGCGCTGGGCGGCAGCTTCGCGGCGGTGATCCTGGATATCATGCTGCCACGGATCGGTGGGCTCGACGTGCTGCGCCGGATCCCCCATGCCAGCCGGGTGCCGGTGATCATGCTGACCGCGCGCGGCGACAATGTCGACCGGGTGGTCGGGCTGGAACTGGGGGCCGACGACTATGTGGCCAAGCCCTGTTATCCGCGGGAACTGGTGGCCCGACTCCGCGCGGTGCTCAGGCGCACGGATGCCGCGTCGATGATCAGCCCGTCGGTGCTGGTCCTGGCCGGCATCCGGCTGGAGCCCGATGACCGCCGGGTGACCATCGACGGCCAGGATGCCGAACTGACGGTGACCGAGTTCAACCTGCTGGAGCGGCTGTTGCGCGCCGGCACCCGGGTGATATCGAAGGATGAATTGTCGCGCGAGGTTCTGGATGGCCGCACGAACCCTATGACCGCAGCCTGGATGTGCATATGAGCCATCTGCGCCGCAAGCTTCAGGATTATGGCGCCGACGACACCCTGTTCGAAACCGTGCGCGGCATCGGCTATCGCGTGCGGCAGGATTGACCGCCATGAACAGGGTTACGGCGGGATTGTCGGCAATGCGCGGGCGTCTGTTCTGGAAGATCCTGTCGGGCTTCGCCATCACCTTCTTTCTGATGGTCGAGGCGTTGTGGCTTCTGGTGATGCTCTATGGCGAGCCGCCGCGCCCGGTGCGGGATCTTTATACCACGCGGATCATTCCCGGTGAGTTCGCGACGGCGGCGATGATGCTGCGCCAGGGCGGTCTGCCTGCCTTCGACGACTGGCTGGCCACCCAGCCTGCTGCGACACGGGCCGCGCTGACCGTGACATCGCCCGCGCCGGGCACTATGCCGCGAACCTCGATGCAGGTCGGGCGTGACGTGGCCACGCTTGATGTCGTGGCGGCTGATGGCGCGATCTGGCGCCTCTCGCGTCGGATGATCGACTTCATACCGCGTCCGCCGGATCGCGGCCCTCTGCATATCCCGCCCGATGTCATGCTGATGGGGGCTGCCGGCGGGCTGTTGTTCAGCGCGGTGCTGGCCTGGTATCTGACCCGGCCGATCCTGCGCCTGCGCGACGGGTTCGAGCGGCTGGCGCGGGGCGAACTGAGTGTGCGGCTGGGCGCATCCATGGGGCGCCGACGTGATGAACTGGCCGATCTGGCCCGCGATTTCGATGTCATGGCGGCGCGTCTTCAACAGACCGTGTCGGCACGCGACCGGCTGCTGCACGACGTGTCGCATGAGCTGCGATCACCACTGGCCCGGCTTCAGATGGCGGTGGGGCTGGTGCGGCAATCCCCGGCAAGGATCGACAGCACGCTGGCCCGGCTGGATCTGGAAACCGCCCGGTTGAATGCCATGGTCGGCGAGTTGCTCACTCTGTCACGGGTGGAAAGCGACATGCCGCGCCATGAGGATTATGTCGACCTGCATGGCCTGGTCGCATCGGTCACCGGTGATGCGCGCTTCGAAGCCGGGCCGCTGGCCGTGACCGTGGAAAGCCGGATCACGCCTGCCGCCACGCTGTCGGCCACCGGCATGATCGTGAAGGGCAGCGCCGAACTGCTGCGCCGGGCGATCGAGAACGTCATCCGCAACGCCCTGCGTTTCTCGCCGCCAGGTGGCACCGTGCTGGTGACCGTGGGGGTCGATGACGCCAGCCGCTGCCATGTTCTGACCGTGGCCGACAGCGGCCCCGGCGTGGCGCCGGAACTGCTGGCCACCATGTTCGATCCGTTCGTGCGCGGTGTCGACGGCACGGCTGCTGCCGGGGCCGGCCTGTCGGGGCAGGGCTATGGCCTGGGACTTGCCATCGCCCGGCGGACGATCGAGGCCCATGGCGGCAGCATCACCGCCCGCAACCGGCCGGAGGGCGGGTTGGCGGTGGTGGTGATCCTGCCCTGGACGATGGAGGCTTGAGGCGCCGGCGATGACCCGCCGGTTCGTCAGTCCTGAAACGCCGCCATCACCGCATCGAGCACCGGCCGGATGCGGGCGGCGCGGTCGGGGCGGAAGCTGAAGGGCGGGCCGTCTTCATCCATATAGGTGGCCTGGACCAGTTCCATCTGCACGGCCTCGACGCCCTCGGCCGGGCGGCCGTAATGGCGGGTGATATGGCCGCCGACGAAACGGCCGTCGGTGACGGCGGTGAAGCCCGCGGCACCGGCCGCGGCGTCGAGAGCCGCGGCGACCCGTGCGCGTCGCGCCGGATCCACGCTGGTGCCGCGGGCGGTGCCGAGATTGAGGTCGGGCAGCCGCCCATCGAACAGCCGGGGCACGGTGCCGCGGATCGAATGCGCGTCCCAGAGCAGGGCGTGACCATGGGTTTCGCGCACCCGTGCCAGTTCGGCTGAGAGGGCGTCATGATAGGGCTGCCAGCAGGTGGCGACGCGACCGGCGATTTCGGCATCATCCGGTTCGTCGCCCGCATGATAGAGCGGGCCGCCATCGAACAGCGTCGTCGGGCAGAGCCCGGTGGTCGCCTGCCCCGGATACAGGCTTTCGCCCGAGGACGGCCGGTTGAGGTCGATCACATAGCGCGACAGTCGGGCGGCAATGATCGTGGCGTCGAAACGCTGCGCGAAATCGTAGAGCAACGGGATATGCCAGTCGGTGTCGGGCAGGGCGCGTGCCGCGTCGGTCAGCCGTGCGGCCATGCCCGGCAGCAGGTCCGTGCCGCAATGGGGCATGCTGATCACCAGCGGCGACCCGCCGCGATGGAGCGTGAACACCGGGTCCGAGGCCGTGGCAGGGGCAGGGTCGGTTGGTGTGGAGGTCATCGGGTCAGGCTCCGCTGGCATCGAGGGTGAGGCTGGTCAGATCGCAGAACCGGCCATCCCGGACCATACGGCCGGCGGCGGCAAGATCGGGCGCGAAATAGCGGTCGGTGTCATAGCGCGGCACCTCGGCGCGGATGCGGGTCATGGCTGCCTCGACCGCCGCCGCCGCGCGCAAGGGACGGTGGAATTCCAGCCCCTGTGCCGCCGCCAGCAATTCGATCCCGACGACGTCGGCGACATTGTCGGCGATGTCGCCCAGCCGTCGGGCGGCAAAGGTCGCCATGCTGACATGGTCTTCCTGATTGGCCGATGTCGGCAGGCTGTCGACGCTGGCCGGATGGGCGAGGGACTTATTCTCCGATGCCAGTGCCGCCGCTGTGACATGGGCGATCATGAAGCCTGAGTTCAAGCCGGCATCGGCAACCAGGAAGGCGGGCAGGCCGCTGATCGAGGCATCGATCAGCATCGCGATCCGGCGCTCGGCCAGGGCGCCGATTTCTGAAGCGGCGATGGCAAGCTGGTCGGCGGCCATCGCCACCGGCTCGGCGTGGAAATTGCCGCCCGAGATCACCTCGCCCGTGTCGGTCATCACCAGCGGGTTGTCGGTGACGCCGTTCGCCTCGATGGTCAGGGTGCGCGCGGCCATGCGCATCTGATCGAGCACCGCCCCCATCACCTGCGGCTGGCAGCGCAGCGAATAGGGATCCTGCACCCGATGGCAGTCGGGGCCCTGATGGGCGGCGTTCAACGGACTGTCGGCCAGCAGGGCGCGATAGGCGCCGGCGGCATCGATCTGGCCGGTCTGGCCACGCAGGGCGTGAATGCGCGGGTCGAAGGGCTTGTGGCTGCCCATCACCGCCTCGACCGCGATCGCGCCCGAGACCAGCGCCGAGCGGTAGCAGCGTTCGATCTGGAACAGCCCGTCGAGGGCGAGGGCGGTGGAGACCTGGGTGCCATTGATCAGCGCCAGACCTTCCTTGGCGCCAAGCTCGATGGGTTCAAGGCCGGCATGAGCCAGACCGGCTGTGGCGTCCATGCGGGCGCCGTCGACCGTCACCTCGCCGATGCCCAGCAGCACGCCGCAGAGATGCGCCAGCGGCGCCAGATCGCCCGAGGCGCCGACAGAGCCCTTGGACGGGATCACCGGCAGCACGTCGGCCGCATGCAGCCGCAACAGCGCCTCGACCAGCGCCGGGCGGATGCCGGATGCGCCGACCGCGAGGCTCGCGGCCTTGATCGCCAGGATCAGCCGCACGACCGGTGCCGACAATGGCACGCCCACCCCGGTCGCATGCGACAGGATCAGGTTGCGTTGCAGCCGGGCAAGGTCGCCGGCCGCGATCCGCTTCTGTGCCAGCTTGCCGAAGCCGGTGTTGATGCCATAGACGGCCTCGTCGCCGGCGGCGATGGCGGCGACGATGTCGGCCGAGGCCGTCATGCGGCCAATGGCGCCATCATCCAGCGTCAGCGCCGGGCGCCCGGACCAGATCCGGCGCAGGTCGTCGAGCGTCATCCGGCCGGGGGCGAGCATCAGGCGGTCGGCATCGGCAGTGGCGGTCATGCGTGCAGCCTTTCCAGCGTGGCCCGAAAGCGGCGGGCGATGAGGTCTTCGTGGGCATGACGACCATTGGCGACAACCTGCCGGCCGCCAACCAGGACGTCGCGGACCAGCGGCCGGTTGCCGGCGAAGATCCAGCCATCGAGAATGCCGTCGCCACGGCGGGCGACCATCAGCGGATCATCGGCGTCGAGCACCACGATATCGGCGCGCAGGCCGATGGCGATGGCGCCCGCATCCAGCCCCAGCGCCTGCGCGCCGCCCCGGGCTGCGGCCGTATGCAGGTGCTGTCCGGTGGCGCGGCCGGGGCCGCCGGCCAGAACGGTGCGCCGACCGCTGATCAGGCGCTGGCCATATTCCAGCAGCCGGAGTTCTTCAACCGGGCTGACCGAGATGTGGCTGTCCGATCCGATGCCGATCCGGCCGCCCTCGGCCATGAAGGCTTCGGCCGGGAACAGGCCGTCGCCCAGATTGGCCTCGGTGGTCGGGCACAGCCCGGCAACGGCGCCGCTGGCCACGATCCGGCCACGTTCGGCATCGGTGATATGGGTGGCGTGAACCAGGCACCAGCGCTCATCGACACCCGCCTGATCGAACAGGACATCGACCGGCCGTCGGCCGGTCGCGGCCAGACAATCCGCCACCTCCTGTGGCTGTTCGGCGATATGGATATGAACCGGGCCCTGCGGTCGTGTCGCCAGCACCCGCGCCAGCAGATCGGCCGGCACCGCGCGCAGCGAATGCGGCGCGATGCCGACGACCAGATCGTCATCGCCTGATGCAAGGGCGTCGAGCCGCGACACCAGTGCCAGGAACCGGTCGCTGTCGAGAATGAAGCGACGCTGACCATGACCGGGGGGCTTGCCGGCAAAGCCACCGGCCGCATACAGCACCGGCAGCATGGCCAGGGCGATGCCGGTCTCACGGGCGGCGGCGATCGCCCGCAGGCTCATCTCCGCCGGATCGGCATAGGGCCGGCCGTCGATGTCGTGATGCAGGTAATGGAACTCGCCGATCGCGGTGAACCCGGCCTTCAGCATCTCGACATAAAGCTGGCTGGCCACCGCCTGGAAATCATCGGGCGTCATACGATCCAGCGCCGCATACATGGCGCTGCGCCAGCTCCAGAAACTGTCGCCTCCATCGCGGCCGGCGCGTTCGCCGAAGCCGGCGATGGCGCGTTGATGGGCATGGCCATGCAGGTCAGGCATGCCCGGCACGGCATGGCCGGTCAGCACCAGATCAGCGCCGGCCGCAGCCGCGGCATCGCCGGTGCCGATGGCGGCGATCCGGCCACGGCCATCGATGGTGAGGGAAACGTCATGCGCCCAGCCATCGGGCAGCAAGGCGTGTTTCAGGAACAATCTGCGCATCGGCCTCGCTCCGAGTTTGCCATAGACAAGCCTATACAATCTTAGACAAGGCTGGCAAGATTGTTCCCACAAACCGGCTCGTTCCGATATGTCTGCACCACGGAGAGGCACCATGACCGACAGCCCGCGCTGGGACCGCATCTGGGTCAACATCCATGCGGCCACCATGGTCGACGATGCGGCGGGGGGCGCCTATGGCGCGATCGGTGATGCCGCCGTGGCGGTCCTGGGCGACCGGATCGCCTGGGTCGGCGCCATGCACGATCTGCCCGACCTGCCGGCACGGCTGGCGGCGGAGGTGATCGATGGTCGGGGCGCCTGGATGACGCCCGGGCTGATCGATTGCCACACCCATCTGGTCTATGGCGGCAGCCGGGCGTTGGAATTCGAGGCACGGCTGAACGGTGCCTCCTATGAAGACATCGCCCGTGCCGGCGGCGGCATCCTGTCGACCGTCACTGCCACGCGTGGTGCGGACGAGGATCGACTGGCGGCGATGGCCTTGCCCCGTCTGGATGCGCTGCTGGCCGAGGGCGTGACCACGATTGAAGTCAAATCGGGCTATGGCCTTGAAACCGACACCGAATTGAGGATGCTGCGCACCGCGCGCCGACTGGGGCGGATGCGGCCGGTGGATGTGCGCACAACTCTGCTGGGCGCGCATGCGCTGCCGCCTGAATTCGCCGATGATGCCGAGGCCTATGTCGATCTGGTCTGTGACGAGATGATCCCGGCGGCGGTGGCGGCGGGGCTCGCCGATGCGGTGGATGCGTTCTGCGAGCGGATCGGCTTCACCGCCGGTCAGACCCGGCGGGTGTTCGAAGCCGCCCGCCGCCACGGCCTGCCGGTGAAGCTGCATGCCGAACAGTTGAGCGACCAGAAGGGCGCGATGCTGGCCGCCGGCTTCGGCGCCCTCTCGGCCGATCATCTGGAATATGTCGACGACGACGGCATCGCCGCGATGGCCGCGGCCGGAACGGTGGCGGTGCTGCTGCCGGGCGCGTTCTATATGCTGCGGGAGACGCAATTGCCGCCGATCGCGGCCCTGCGCGCCGCCGGGGTGCCGATCGCGATTTCCACCGACTGCAATCCCGGCACCTCGCCGGTGACGTCGTTGCTGCTGATGCTGAACATGGCCTGCACCCTGTTCCGCCTGACGCCTGAAGAGGCGCTGGCCGGCGTGACACGGGTTGCGGCCCGGGCGCTGGGGCTGGCCGATCGGGGCCAGATCCGCGAGGGCATGCGGGCCGATCTGGCGTTGTGGCGGATCGAGGCGCCGGCCGCCCTGTCGTATATGGCCGGCTTCAACCCGTGCATCGGGGTGGTGCGGGCAGGCGTGCCGCGTGATCCCCGCCATGGCTTTCCGGTATCGGCTGGCGGAGGCGATGCCGCATGACCCAGGCACTCTATCGCCGGATCAAGGAGGCGATTCGCGCCCGCATCCTGGCCGGGGAATGGGGCGAGGGTTTCCAACTGCCGTCCGAACACCGGCTGCTGGAGGAATTCGGCGTCAGCCGGATGACCGTGCACCGGGCCTTGCGGGAACTCACCGATGACGGGCTGCTGACCCGCGTGCAGGGGGTGGGAACCTTCGTTGCCGGCCGCCGGCCGGGTGTCTCGGTGGTGGAATTGCGATCGATCGCCGACGACATCGCCGAACGGGGAAATCGCCACGCGGCGGCGGTTCATGCGCTGGACGAGGTACGGGCCGATGCGATGCTGGCGCGGCAGATGAACCTGCCCGAAGGCGCCAGGCTGTGGCATTCGGTGGTGCTGCACACTGAAAACGACGTGCCGATCCAGCACGAGGAACGCTGGGTCAATCCGGCGATGGCGCCGGATTATCTGCGGCAGGATTTCACCAGCACCACGCCCACCGCCTATCTGCAGGCGCTGCATGCGGGGCCCGATGTCGAACATGTCATCGAGGCGACGCTGTCGTCCCGTGTGGTCGCGCGCCTGCTGGGTATTGCCGCGGGCGATCCATGCCTGCGGCTGACCCGCCGCACCTGGGTGCAGGCCCGTGTGGTGACGCTGGCGGTGATGACCCATCCGGCCAGCCGCTATCGTCTGGGCACGCGGTTCCGCGCCGGCCCCGGATCGATGCCGCTTGCGGCCGGGTTCTGACCGGCGTCAGCCGGCCAGCCGTGCCAGCAGCCGGCCCATGCCCCTGATCACCGCCGCCGCGACGGTGCGGCGGCGCGGACCCAGAATCGCATCGGTCGGCCCCCGGCCCTCGATCGCCAGATGCCGGCCCAGCGTGCTGCCGAAACCCGCCAGCCAGACGGCCGAAAAGCGGTTGAGCCGGCCCAGAATGCGGCGCATGTCGACATACATCACCTGGACGGTTTCGTCGCTGTCGGGATGTTTCTTGGTCAGCGGCAGGCGGCGCCCACCCACCGCCTCGTAGAGCGGTGCCAGTTTGGGAATGGCGTCAAACAGCATGTAGCGGGCGCCCAGCGACAGCGACAGGCGCTCCACCTCGCGGAACAGGTCATAGCGGATGCGGTTGCCGCGGAAGTCCGGATGGACGACCAGCCGGGAAATCTCGACGAAACCGCCCTCCCAGAACTGATCGGGCACCGGCACCTGCGCCTGCAATTCGCTGCGGCTGCGGTCGCCATCATTCAGCACCAGCCGTGCGGTCGCGATCGGCTTGTCGCCCAGGATCGCCAGGAACACGATCGACGATGCGTCCAGATGATCGGCCCAGTCGGCCGGCTCGCGGGCCTCGGGCCTGCGGCCGAAAAAGCGGTTGGCGTCGCGGCGCAGACTCCAGGCTGCGACCAGATCGGCACGGGATGCCACCGGCACCACCCGCAGATGCCGCATCAGCCCGCGTGGCCGCAGGCCATAGGTCCACAGGCCATGGATGCCGAAACCGGGCGCCGTGCAGGTGGCCAGGATCGCCGCCCGGTCCACGGCCTGTCGGTCGGCCATGCGCAGCACGATGCGTGTGGTCGCGGCGGCGATACCGTCCGCCGGCACCGGGCCGGCGGCAACCAGCCGGGCGGTCATCCGGAACGGCGTCGCCCATGGGCGGGTGACGGTCAGGGTCAACAAAGTGCCAGGCACCAGCAGGGCCGGGGGGCCTTCGACATCGGCGACGGTCTCGTAGGGGCCGATCGCGGTAATATGGGCGGGGAAGGCGCGCCGGTTCAGGCTGCGGCCATCGATCATCGCCGGTAGCGCCGTGGCCAGCCGTGGCAGCCGGTCGATCAGCGGCTGGCAGTCGCTGGTCGCAAGCCGGATCAAGCCGGCCTCGCCATCGATATCGACCAGCACCATGCGCAGCGGGTCGAGACGCCGTCGCCAGATCGCCGACCCGTCGACCCGTGGCACCAGGCCGATGGCCGTCGCCGGATCGGCCAGCCGGCTCAAGACCGGGCCACTGAGCGGTGCGCGCGCCGCTTCGAACATCCAGGCCGGATGCCAGACCGGATGATCGCCGCCATCCGCGCGGGCCGGTGCGATCCGCAGGCGGCCGGCGACGATCAGATCACCGATCACCAGCCGGGCCGCGACATGATGCACCGGCGGCAATGGCACGATGCTGTCTGGATCCTCGACCGGGTGATGATGCACATCCATGCGGTCGTCATGCAGAGCCATGTCCGGTTGGGGTTCGGCGGCTGTGACCGGCAGGTCGATCAGGGTCATATAGTGCAACTCCAGGCCGAAGGGGCATTCGCTGCGGCAGCTTTCTGGAGGGAAATCCTAGCGTATTTCTCTTCCTGGTTGACGAAGAAAAGTGAAACACGAAACCAGCCGTGTCACATTATGATTGTTCAAGCCGCAGCCCCGGGAGGTGATGATGGCAGTACAGATCAGACGTGCGGTCGAAAGCGACATGTTCGGCGTCTACAAGCTGCTGCGCGGATCGACTCTGAACGCCCGCGGTCTGCCGCTGGATGCGCGGCGGCGGATGTTCCAGCCGCTGTGGGGTGGTGATGAAGGCTATTACGGCTATCTGATGGAAGACGGCGGTGCGGCTGGCCAGGGGCGCGAGGTGATCGGCTTTCTGGGCACCCTGTTCACCACCCGCGAGATTGCCGGGCGCCACGAGGATTTCTGCGAGATCCACAGCTGGTATGTCCGCGACAGCCACCGCGATGAAAGCCTGAACCTGCTGTTGCCGGTGATCGGCATGCGCAAGCGCACCATCGTCAATCACACACCGACCCAGACGGTTTACGATATCAGCGCGCGGTTCGGGTTCAAGGATCTGGAAACCGGGGTGGTGGCGTTCTATCCGATCCCGGCGACCCTGCGCCGGCCCGATATCGCCACCGGCGACTGGCGGGTGCCCGACCGGCTGGATGCCGCCTCGCTGAAAGTCTATGCCGACCACCGCGACATCAGATGCCTGCATGTGGTGATCGACGACCCGATGGGGCCGCCGGTCTATGCCTTGTTCAAAACCGTGCGTCGGCGCTGGTTCGAACCGTTCGGCCGGCTGATCCACACCAGTGATCCGGCGGCCTTCGCGCGGCTGGCGGGTGGCGTGGTCTGGCGGCTGTGCCTGAAGAACCGCTGGCAGGCGGTGATCGCCAATCAACTGGTCTTCGAGGGGTTGGAGGTTCCAGGCGTGGTGCGCAAGGTACCGCGAGAGGTGCCCTCGCAATTCCGCTCGAAGACGCTGGAGGCAAAAGACCTCGATCAGTTGTGCTCACAGCCTTTGCTGCAGGGCTATCGCCTGCATTGACCCGTGCCGGGGCGCACATCGGGACCTGGGCGTCACTCAGTCGCCGCGTCACTCAGTCGCGATCGGCCATCGCCGCTGCCTTCAGCGGCAGCGGCCGGCCGCTGCCGCTGGCCGGCTGGCGGTGTGGCATGGTCGCGCGCGCCGGCTGGGGCATGGCGATGGTGCCCGCCTGGTCGATAGCCGCCTGGTCGATAGCCGACCGGCTGATCGCCGGCCGATCGAGGGTCGCTGCCGGTGCGGCAATCTCGGCCGGGGCAGCCGCGTCGCGCGTCGCCGGCACGGCTGTGGTCTCGGCAGTCCCGGCGTCGACCGCGTCGATTCGGAAGCCTTCGACCATCCGGGCCAGTTGGTCGGCATCGCCGATCAACTCGGCCGCGGCCTCGGCGCTGGTGCGGGCGGCGGCGCGGTTGGCGGCGGATGCCGCATGCAACGCGTCCAGTTCCCGCGTCATCAGATCGCCGGCATTGCGTGCATCGGCCACCGCCTGGGCGACCTCGCCGGCGGCATGGGCCACCTCGGCGCTGCTGCCGGCAATCTCGCTGGCGGCGCCGGCCTGATCCGACACGGCACCGGCAATGGCGACCGCGGCACCATCGGCGCGGCGCACGGCTTCGGCAATCCGCTCCATGCCGGCCTCGATACGGCTGATGCGGGTTTCCAGATCGGTCATGGCGGCCACGACCTCGCCGACCACCGATTGGCTGGCGACGATCTTGGCGCCGATATTCTCGGCGGCGTCGGCCGACTGGGCGGCAAGCCGCTTGACCTCTGCGGCCACCACGGCGAAGCCGCGGCCGGCCTCGCCGGCGCGGGCGGCTTCGATCTGGGCGTTCAGCGCCAGCATGTGGGTCTGCTGGGCGATGTCGAGGATGAGTTGATTGACCGATCCGATGCCGCGGCTGGATTCGTCCAGCCGTCCCACCGAGCGGGTGGCGTTCCGGGCGGCGGCGGCGCCATCGGCGACCACCTGGCCCACGGCGCGGCCCTCGGCGACCGCCGCCTGCATGGCGTCGGTCACCGCCCGGGCATGGCCGTCGAGATTGCGGTTGGCATCCACGATCCGCTGGACCGCATCGGATGCGGCGGCGGCGCTGGCGCTCAATTCCTCGGCGACCGACCCCAGCCCCGACAGCACGCCCATCGCCTGACCGGCGGCATCACGCGCGCCGGCGGCGCGGGCATCGGTCTCATCGGCGGCCATGCCCAGCCGGCCGCCCATCCGGTCCAGATCGCGCGAACGGACGGCAAGAGAGGCGCCCACGCCACGCACCCGGCCCAGATCGCCGCGCAGCCGCGCCAGCATATGGTCCAGATCCCGCGCCATCGCGCCGATCTCGTCCCGGCGCTGGCTGGCATGGGTGGTGCCATCGGCACGCTCCGCAACCAGATCGCCATCGGCGGCGCGGGCCAGAACCGCGCGCATGCCGCCGATCGGGCGGGTCACGGCGCGGCCGATCAGCAGCCCTGCCAGCAGGGCGGCCACGGCGGCCACCACCGCCAGCGCGATCATCATGAACCGGGTGTCTTCGGTGGCGGCAGCTTCGGTGGCGCCACGGCTGTCGGCAGCCGATGTCAGATCCTGGCGGCTTGCCGCCAGCAGGCTGGCCGCACGCGGGCCTAGCAGATCGACGGCATCGGCCCGCCGGGTCGCCACCTGTTCGCCCAGGCTGCGCAGGGTCTTGGCATCATCGGCCAGGGTCTTGCGGGCGGCGGCGATCGCCGACAGCGTCTCCAGCCGGCCTGGATGCATCATCTTCAGTTCCAGCGACAGGATCGCGCGCCGTGTCTCGGCCAGCGCCGCATCCATCGCATCGGCATGGGCGGCATCGCCTGAGGCGATGAACAGCCCGGCTTCCTCGCGCGCGGTCAGCAGGAAGCGCTGGATCACCGCCGCCTGATAGGCCGATTGAATGTCCTGATCGATATAGCTGTCGCGGATGATGTCGGTCAGCCCGGCTTCCGACTGCTTGAAGGCCGGCTCCATCCGGTCGCGCCACAGCCCCGCGCGGGCCAGTTCCACCGTTGCCAGATCCTCGACCGCGGCCGCAAAGGCGGCAGTTGCCGTGGATACCGCGTCCGAGGCACTGCCCAGTCTGTCGATATGGCCCTCGGCCGCCCGGACATGGCCGCGGAAGGCGTCCAGTCGTGCCGGATCGCCGGTTGCCACCAGCAGGTCGGCGGCAGCACCGGCGGCCGTCAATTCTGCTTCGGCGGCAGCCATCGCGCGCGCGGCGGCGATGTCGTCCTTGTACAGTGCCAGGCCGTGTCCAGCCCGGTCGAGCGCCACGACCGCCGCACCGAAGCCGGCGACGGCCAGAACCAGCAGAACGGCAAAGCCGATCATGAGCTTGCGACGGATGGTCATCGGCGACATGCTCCGCTAACGCGTGAAGAGCCCGCAGCACAGGGCGGGGCCGATGCAGATTGCACCGACCAATCTCGTCAGACGTATAGACCGATCGTGACAGGCTGATGTCAGCGCAATGACGTTTGCGGAATTTTGTGCGGTGCGGCAGAAAAGCCGCGGCCTCAGCCCCGGTCGAGCACCCGGCCGGGTGACATGATGCCGGCGGGGTCGATCACCTGCTTCAACCGTTCCATCAGGCCGACCTCGACCGCAGAGCGATAGCGGCGCAGATCGGCGGTCTTCAGCCGGCCGACGCCATGTTCGGCTGAAAAGCTGCCGCCCAGTTCCGCCACCAGATCGTGGACCGCATGGGCGATCTCGTCCCAGCGTGCCAGGAAATCCTGGTCGGACATGTCGAGCGGGCGGCTGACATTGAAGTGGATATTGCCGTCGCCCATGTGGCCGAAGGGGCAGAGCCGGGCGCCGGGCACGATCGACAGCACCAGGGCCGTGCCGCGGGTGATCAGGGCCGGTACGTCGGACACCGGCACCGACACGTCGTGCTTGATGCTGGCGCCTTCATGCTTCTGGGCTTCCGACAGGCCTTCGCGCAGGCTCCAGAAGCCGTGACGCTGGGCCTCGGATCGGGCGAGGGCGGCGTCTTCCACCATGCCGGCCTCCAGCGCCTCGGCCAACAGGTCTTCCAGCAGGTCGTCGAGGGGGATGGGGCCGGCCAGTTCGATCAGCACGAACCACGGCCCGTCGGCGGATGGCAGCGGATGCATCATGCCGGGCAGGTGGCGGAGCGCGAAGCCGAGCGGCATGGCGTTGATCAGCTCGAAGGCTTCCAGCAGATCGCCGGCATGGTCGCGGGCGCGGGCGAACAGGTCGAGCGCCGCATCGGCGGATGGCAGGGCCACGAAGGCGGCGGCCCGATGGCGCGGCATCGGTGCCAGGGTCAGGGCGGCGGCGGTGATGATGCCGAGCGTGCCTTCGGCGCCGGCGAACAGGTGGCGGAGCGCATAGCCGGTGTTGTCCTTGCGCAGCCGGCGCAGACCGTGCCAGATCCGCCCGTCGGGCAGCACCACTTCCAACCCCAGCACCAGATCGCGCATGCTGCCGTATCGCAGCACATGCACGCCGCCGGCATTGGTCGAAATCAGCCCACCGATCCGCGCGCTGCCTTCGGATGCCAGACTGAGCGGGAACAGCCGTCCGGCCTCGGCGGCGGCAGTCTGAACATCGGCCAGGATGCAGCCGGCTTCGGCGATCATGCTGCCGCCGGCGGGGTCGATGTCGCGGATGCGGTTCATACGAGCCAGACTGACCAGAAGCTCGGTGCCGTCCTCGCTGGGGACGCCGCCGCCGACCAGACCGGTATTACCGCCCTGGGGTATGATGGCAATACCAGCCTCGGCCGCCAGCCCGACCACCGCGGCGACCTCGTCGGTACTACCCGGCATGACCACGGCCGGGGTATGACCGGTCCACAACCCCCGCCACTCCTTCAGATGCGGCGCCATCATGGCGGGATCGTCCCGCCAGCCCCTGGGGCCGACGATCGCACGCATCCGCTCCAGAACATCGGGAGAGGGGGCGGGGCGGGCAGTGGCGGCGGGGCGGTCGGCGGGGGACATGGGCGATGGCTTTCCGTATCGCGAAACGCGGAGGGACGCTGCATTGCGGGGCTGGCGGCGGCGCACGGGACGCATTAGATTGCGCGCCATGACGTTGCATCTTGTCAAACTGGCCGTCGGGGTCAACTCGGTCGAGCATCTGGCCGCCCTGCAGACCGCAAGGCTGGCCGAGGCCCGTGACGCCGGCCGGCCGCCGGTTCTGGTCCATGTCACCCGCCAGATGCCCCGCGATGTCGCCGGGCTGCTGGATGGCGGTTCGATCTATTGGGTGATCCGCGGCCTGATCGCCGTGCGCCAGCGCCTGACCGCCATCGAGCCGGTGGAGGGCGGCGACGGCATCCGCCGCTGTGCCCTGGTGCTGGACCCGCAACTGGTCGAGGTGGAGACGGTGGCGCGCAGACCCCATCAGGGCTGGCGCTATCTGAAGCCGGAAGACGCGCCGCCCGATCGCCGTGCCGGCAGCGTGGAAGGCGGCGATCCGGCGCTTGCCGCCGAACTCAGGGCGCTTGGTCTGCTGTAAAGGCGCCGAGGATGTCGATCTCGTCCAGTCCGGCGATCTCGTCCATTCCGGCGTCGTCCATGTCATCCGCGGCCGACCGGGGTGTCGTCGTGGCCGGAAGGATGACGGCGATCGTGGTGCCCTGGCCGACGGCGCTTTGAATGTCGAGCCGGCCGCCATGAAGCTCGGCAAAGGTGCGCGACAGCGGCAGGCCCAGCCCGGTGCCGGCATGGCGGCGCGACAGACTGCTGTCGATCTGACCGAAACGGCTGAGGGCGACCGGAATTTCGTCGGCGCTCATGCCGATGCCGGTATCGGTGACGGTGAAGCGGACATTGCGGCCGACCGTATCGGCCCGAAAACCCAATTGCACGCTGCCACCCGCCGGGGTGAACTTGACCGCGTTCGACAGCAGGTTGAGCAGGATCTGGCGCAGCCGCCGGCGATCGCCGCGGATGCTGGCGGCATGCTCCGGCAGATCCACCA
This sequence comes from Tistrella bauzanensis, assembly GCF_014636235.1. Lineage (NCBI taxonomy): Bacteria > Pseudomonadati > Pseudomonadota > Alphaproteobacteria > Geminicoccales > Geminicoccaceae > Tistrella > Tistrella bauzanensis. The sequence continues at coordinate 23,128 of NZ_BMDZ01000048.1, read as the reverse complement.
CCAGATTGACGCCGGCCTGATCGGCGCGCGGCGCGATCATGCGGGCAGCCTCTCGCGCCAGCATCAGCGGGTCCAGCGGCTCCAGGTCGAGTGGCAGGCCGGTGGCGTCGGCCTTGGCGATATCAAGCAGGTCGTTGATCAGCGACAGCAGATGTTCGGCCGAGCCATGGATGTCATGGACATATTCCAGATAGCGGGGATGCCCGATGGCGCCCAGCATCTGGGTCATGATGATTTCCGAGAAACCCAGAACCGCATTCAGCGGCGTGCGCAGTTCGTGGCTCATATTGGCGAGGAAAGCGCTTTTCGCCGCGTTGGCGCGCTCCGCCTCCTCGACCGCCAGATCAAGCGCGCGGTTGCGCTCGGCCATGCGGGCGACCAGCCGGCGCATCACGTCGAGCGCCGTTCCCACCCCCAGATAGCGGCCGGCGCTGGTGACCACGAAACCGGCGGAGAACGGACCGCCGCCGGCGGCGGTGATCTCGGCACCCAGACCTTCGATACCCAGACCCTCGTCGATCGTGAGGGGCGCGGTGGTCATCAACTCGCGGATCGGGCGCCGTGCATAGAGGTCGCGGATGAACGGCCGCGCGAATTCGTAAAGCAGCTGGGTGCGGCCGACCAGCCCGATCGGCTTCATATGGTGATCGACCACCGCCAGTGCCGGCAATGCCGGATCGCGGATGAAAAGATCGACGACATCCAGGCAATGCGTTTCCGGACCGATCGGGGTGGCCCGGATGGCAATGGCCCCGGCATGCCAGTCCGGCCGGTGGGTCGAGGTGATGTGATCGTCGAGGCCGGCCATGCGGCCCCCCCGGACATCAGCCGGGGCGGCCAGCGCGCGTTCGATCAGCCGGTCGAGATCCTGTTCCCGCGCATGTCGCATCGATAACGGGCCCTTGGCCATCATGGAGTCCGCCACACTATGCCGGCTTGATGTCGGTGTGATGACGGTCGCGTGGCGTTTCCCCGGCGAGGCCCGCCTGCGGGCCGGCCGGCATCGATGCCTGTGGTCGCGGTGCGGCGGCCCGGCCGAGCCGGTCGCCGAGCGCGCCGAGCAGATCGGCCGCATCGGCATTGCCGGCGGCCGCCGGCCGCCGGTCGAGCGGTGCGACCGCGATGCCATCGATGTCGTCGAGGGCATCGGCTTCACGCAGCCGGGCATAGAGCCGGCGCGCGGCTTCCACCGGATCGGCGTTGACCGACAGCGGCAGCACGGCGGCAAAGCCGGCCGGCGGCGGACCGAAGGCCAGCAGAACCTCGCGATGTCCGGGAAGCGGCGCCGCAGCATTCAGCCGCACCTGGCGGCGCGGCGCATAATGGCTGCCCAGCATGCCGGGTGACGGCAAGGCAGTGTGGCCGTCGTCGCGGCCACCATCAATGGCGGGTGCACCGTCAACCGCATCCGCCCCGATCACCCGGCGCAGCATCGAGAGGGTGACGGCACCGGGCCGCAGCACCCGCAGCAGCGGTCCGCTGAGGTCGATGACGGTCGATTCGACGCCGACCCGGCAGGGGCCGGCATCGAGCACGGCGGCGATCCGGCCATCGAGATCGGCCAGGACATGATCGGCGGTGGTGGGGCTGACATGACCGGAGCGATTGGCGCTGGGCCCGACGAGCGGCCGGCCCGCGGCGCGGATCAGGCGGCGGGCCACGGTCAGAGCCGGCACACGCACGGCAAGCGTCGGTCCGCCGGCCGTGGCGGCATCGGCAATCGGGCAGTCTGGCCGGCGTGGCATCACCATGGTCAGCGGTCCGGGCCAGAAGGCCGCGGCAAGCCGGACCGCGCGCTCATCGGCCCGCACCAGCGCCAGGGCGGCATCGGCATCGGCCGCATGAACGATCAGTGGGTTGCGCGACGGCCGCCCTTTGGCCGCATAGACCGCGGCCACAGCCGCATCCGAGGTGGCATCGGCACCCAGCCCATAGACCGTCTCGGTTGGAAACGCCACCAGCGCCCCTGACCGCAGCAGAGACGCCGCCTGATCGATGGTCACCTGATCGATGGGCGCCTGATCGACAATGGCGGTATCGTCGTCACCGGTGCCATGGGCGGCGACCCGCAACCGGCGGGTGGCCGGGACCGTGCGGGCGGCATCGCCTACGGCGGATGCGGTCGTGCCGGCGGATGCCGGATCTTCGGTATGGTTGGTCACCGGGTGGTCAGTCGGTCTTCTCGCCGAACAGCGCCTTGAGATAGGCGTGCTGGAGATCGGCGATGTGGCGCTGAAGGTCGGCCAGATCCTGGCCGATCATCTCGATGACCGCCAGGTCGTTGTCCATGCTCTCGCCGCCCTCTTCCGACCAGCGGCGGGACAGCAGGGTCAGGGCGTCGTGTGCCGCCTTCTCGTGATGGCGCTGCCCTGAGCCCAGAGCATCGATGCGCTCACGGATGAAGGTCAGGCTCTCATTGGCGCTGAGCATGTCGGTCTCTCCGCACGAGGCAGGCCGCGGGCGCGGCTTGGCATGACGATCGTTCGCAGACTATGCCGGTACCGGGCGGGCGGCGCAACCTCGCCCGGATGGCTGCGCGCCTCTGTCACGCCGGTTTTTCGCGCGGATGCGCAAACCGGGCGCAGTCGGGCTTTGACAGTGTACCTTTGGCGCGAGATCGTGACGTGTCCGGTGTGTCATCGCGGCCGGCGGCAACGACATGAGGTATCCGAGGATGATCCTGACCATCGCGCAGCAGAAGGGCGGTGCCGGCAAGACCACGCTGGCGGCACAACTGGCCGGATGCTGGGCCGCACGCGGCAGGCGTGTCGCGGTGGTCGACATCGATGATCAAGGCAGTCTGGCCCGCTGGGCCGCCTGGCGGGCCGAACGCAGCCCGGAACGGCCGGCGGTGACGGCGCGGGCACTGTCGGGCTGGCGGCTGGACGGCGAACTTGCCGGGCTGGATCGCGACCATGACGTGGTGATCGTCGATACCCCGCCTGAGGCCGAGAACGACGCCCGTCGTGCCGTTCGCGCCGCCGATCTGGTGCTGGTGCCGGTGCAGCCGAACCCGTTCGATGTGGGTGCTACCCGCCCGACGCTGGATCTGGCCCGGGCCGAAAAGCGGCCGGTCCTGCTGATTCTGAACCGGGTGGCGCCGCGGGCGAAACTGGCGCAGACCATGATCGATGCCGTGATGGGCCTGGGCATGCCGGTGGCCGATACCCGCTTTGCCAACCGCACCGGTTTCGCCGCATCGCTGGTCGACGGGCTGTCGGTGGTGGAAGCCGAGCCACGGTCTGCCGCTGCCCGTGAAGTGGAGGCGCTGATCGCCGAGATCGAGGCGGCGGTCGGCCGATAGCACCGTCTGATCCGCAGGCGGGACGGAACGGCTGCCGGCATGCTGGCGCTGACATGCCGGTTGCCGACGTGCCGCTGCCGATACAGCATCAGTCCCGGTCGCCGCTGCTGCCGGGGCGGCGACGTTCGGGCAGGTCATCGGGATCGGCCGCCCAGGCATCGAGTTCGGCGGGTTCGACGGCGTCGATCACCCGGCGGGCCAGATCGGGGAAATAGCCGGCGCGGGCCATGGCGGCAATGTCGCGCTGGCGCATGGCGTCGCGGGCACCTTCAGGGCGCCAGGGGCCCAGCCGTCGGCGGCGGGCATAGGCAATGGCGCCCAGGCGATCATCGGCACCGCCTTCATCCTCGGCCATGTCGGAGAGCGTGGTTTCGATCCGCTCCGGCGCCAGACCGCGCAGGCTGAGATCGCGGGCGATGCCCGCGCGTGGCCGGCCGCGATTGCGCAGGCTGCGCGCCCTGAGCCGGGCATAGGCGTCGTCGTCGACCAGACCGGCTGTGGCGGCCTTGTCGAGCGCGCGGGCAATCAGAGCTGCTGCGACGTCCGGTGCGAGGTCGCCGGCTTCCGGCCAGCGGGTGAGCCGGTTGCGGGCGCGGCGTTCCAGATCGGCGCGGCTGGCCGGATGGCGGCCGGCGCTGGCGGTTATCGAGGCGACAAGGCGATTGAGCAGCCGGCTATGTGCGGTGAGATCGGGCGCGACATCGTCGCCCCGATTGCCGTCATCGGCCCCGGTCATATGGCGGCTGCGGACTGCCAGCCGCCGCGGGCGATGAAATCGGGATTGTCCAGGCCGGGCTTGCCATAGCCGAGCGGCAGCCCGTCCATCAGCCGGTCGACATGACCGCCGGCGGCGGCGAGCACGGCATGGCCGGCGGCAATGTCCCATTCCATGGTGCGGCCCAGCCGGGGATAGACATCGGCCAGCCCCTCGGCGATCAGGCACAGCTTCAGGCTTGAACCGGCGGCGCGGCTGCGGGTGATGCCATGGGCCGCCAGCCAGTCGCCGGTGCGCCGGTCGGCATGGCTGCGGCTGACCAGGGCCACGGCGCCGTCATCGGGCACCGGCCGGACGGTGATGGCCATGGTTGTGCCCGAGGGCTCGATGACCACGGCACCATCGGGGCCGCCGGCATAGATCCGGCCCGTGGCGGGGATGCCGACCACGCCCATCACCGGACGGCCATCGTGGATCAGCGCGGCATTGACGGTGAATTCGCCGTTGCGGCTGAGGAATTCCCGGGTGCCGTCGAGCGGGTCGACCAGCCAGAAGGTCGCGGCCGGTGCCCCATGCGAGAGGTCTGCGGCGGTGACCGCCTCTTCGCTGATCACCGGAATGTCGGGCGTGAGGGCGGCAAGCCCGGCCGACAGCACCTGATGCGCGGCCATATCGGCCGCGGTCACCGGGCTGTCATCGGATTTGGTCCAGCAATCGATGCCCGGCCCATAGAGCGTCATGATCGCCTGACCGGCCGCACGCGTCAGTGCCACGACCGCCGCCAGATCCGGCAGGGCGGGCATCGGCAGTGGGGCTGCGTCCCGCAGGCCGGCATCGGGCATGCGGGGGGTGGCGACATCGATCGGCATCGGGCATCGGCTCCGGTGGACAGCAGGCGTCAGGTGTGCGGCCGATCTTCGGACGCATGGCGGTCATGGTCAACCGTCGATGCCGGTCGCCGGGTCGATGAGGTCAGATGCCGGCGCCGTCGCCGGTCATGGTGTGGATACCGCATTCGGTCTTGCCCTGGCCGACCCAGCGGCCACTGCGCAAGCCTTCCCCCGGGCGCGACCGGCTGGTGCAGGGGATGCAGCCGATCGAGGCATAGCCCTGCGCTTCCAGCGGATGGCGCGGCAGATCGTTGGCGGCGAAATAAGCCAGCACCTGATCGTGGCCCCAGAAGGCAAGCGGGTTCAGCTTCACCCGGCGGCCGTCGCGTTCCACCGGCATCACCGCCGCGCGGCCGCCGCCATGATGGCGTTTCAGCCCCGAAATCCAGCCATCGACCTCTGACAACGCCCGGGCCAGCGGCCGCACCTTGCGGAAGGCGCAACACCGGTCGGTATCGGTCATCCACAATTCATCGGTGGGGTCTTCGCGGGCATGTTCGACCGGATCCGGGGTTTCCGAGCGGACATTGCGCAGGCCCAGACGGTCGATCAACTGGTCGCGATAGGCGAGGGTTTCCGGGAACAGCATGCCGGTTTCAAGGAAGATCACCTGCAGGTCGCGGTCGACGCGCGAGATCATGTGCAGCAGCACGGCGGCCTCGGTGCCGAAAGACGATACCAGCGCCAGCTTGCCGCCGAGCGGCCCGAAGGCCGCGGCCGCGATCAACTCGACCCCGTCGAGACGGCCGAGGCGGAAGCTGAGATCGTCGTAGAGCGGATTGGTGGCGACCGGGGCGGAGGGGGAGGCAGGCACGGTGTCGAGCAGGCGCATGATGGTCCGGACCTTTCGCGGTCTTGATCCTGGGCTCTGGCTTGATCGGAGCCTTGGCTTGATCGGGGGCCTGGCGGGTCGCGGGTGCGCTTGGGCCAGCTGCACCCATTGTCCAGTCAGGCCTTCGCGCGTCGGGGACCATCCTCGGCGGCGACAGGGTCGACTGATGCGGCGTCGGTAACATGGTTGGCCTGAGCGGGTGCCGTGGCGAGCGGGAGCCAGCCATTGTCCCGGATCAGGGCGTCGGAGGCGGCCTTAACCGCGGCCGGGGCCAGCCCGCGGCCGCGCAAGGCCATGCGCAGTTTGCGGATGGTGGCGGTCCTTGCCGCCCATTCCGGGCCGATCAGCCGGGCAAGCTCTGCCTTCAGCGCGATGGCCAGGCTGGGGCTGGCACCGGCTGTGGAGACGGCAATGGTCAGGTCGCCCCGGCGCAGGATGGATGGCACCTGGGCGGCACAGAGCGGCACCACATCTTCGACATTCACCAGCACTTTCAGCGCCTCGGCCCGGTCGTGCAGGGCACGGGCGACGGGCGGATCGATATCGGCCACGAACAGCAGCCGCAGCGCTGCCAGATCGTCGTCATCCGGCAGCCGGTCGACCGGCACGGCTCCCAATGCCTCGACCGCGGCAAGGAAGCCCGTATCGGCACCGGGCGCATAGACTGTGGGGCGGATGGCGCCGGCATCGGTGATCATGGTGACCCGCGCCAGCGCCTTCGGGCCAGCACCGGCCACCGCCACGGCGAGGCGGCGCAGATCCAGGGACAGCGGCAGCAGATGGCTCATGAGCAGGGCGCCTTGTCGAGCGAAGGTGGGGCAGGATTAAACAGAATTATGTCGTTTAATTCTGGATATCTCAGTGAAGTGGAATGTAGGACTCGTGAGTTTTACAAACAACACAAATTTTTTGAGTAGTTTTCAGAATCAACAGGCCCATGATGTCGAATGCGGCTGGCCGGACCGTGGCCGCGGGCGGTATGCTGCGGCCCGGACCGACATGCTCGTCACCGACGCGCCCGTCATCGGCCCATCGCCGCGTTCACTCGTTCCCGCATTCAGGAGCCCGCCCTATGCCCACCACATCCCGTCGCCCGGTTCTGATCGTGACCCGCCATCTGCCGCTGCCCGTGCAGGAGCGTGCGGCGGCCGATTTCGAGGTTGTGCGGCTGGACGAGGATCGGCCGGTACCGGGCGCTGAACTGGCGGCGCTGGCCGCGGCACACGGTGCCGACGGCATTCTGCTGACGCCCACCGAGCGGATGGACAAGGTGGCGATCGACGGGCTTCCGGCGGGGGTGCGGGCCATTGCCACCTTCTCGGTCGGGTATGATCATATCGATCTGGCAGCGGCGCGGGCGCGTGGGCTCGCCGTCTTCAACACGCCCGATGTGGTCGCGGAGGCGACGGCCGATATCGCGATGCTGGTGATGCTGGGCGCGGCGCGGCGGGCCTATGAAGGCCAGCGCATGCTGCGCAGCGGAGGCTGGAGCGGCTGGTCGCCGACCTTCATGCTGGGCACCGATCTGGCCGGCAAGCGGCTGGGGCTGGTGGGCTTCGGCCGGATCGGCCAGGCGACGGCGCGGCGGGCGCGCGCCTTCGGCATGACCATTCATTATCATCAGCGCCGCCATCTGGACCCGGCATCGCTGGCGCTGGAGCTGCGTGACGCGGTCTATCACGACCGTCTGGACGATCTGGTCGCGGTTGCCGACGTGCTGTCGCTGCATTGCCCGGCGACCCCCGACACCATCGGCATGATTGATGCCGAGCGGATCGAGCGGCTGCCCAGGGGGGCGATTCTGGTCAACACCGCCCGCGGGCCGCTGGTCGACGATGGCGCGGCAATCGCCGCCCTGCGCAGCGGCCGGCTGCAGGCGGCGGGACTCGACGTGTTCACCGGCGAGCCGGCCTTCGATCCGCGCTGGGCCGATCTGGACAACACCTATCTGCTGCCGCATATGGGCACGTCGACGGTGGAGACCCGCGCCGCGATGGGGTTCAGGGCGCTGGATAATCTGGATGCCTTCTTCGCCGACGGGGTGCCGCGCGACCGGCTGGCGTGACGGTTTCGCGCGGCCGATGCAGCCTTGTGCGCAACAAAGTGCATAAAATTCCGCCTGATGCATCACAAACGCTTAACACAGGATCATGTCGGCCGTATGTTTCTCGCCCCGGTGGCGAGGGGCCGCGATCCGCGGCCTGCCCCGGCAGCATGATGCATGAAGGGGGAGGGATCATGACCTATGGACTGGCGGTGGCGCCCTGGGAGGCGCCGACCCTGCCGATCCGCGGCTCGGCGATCCGGTTTCCGGTGCGGCGGGTGTTCTGCATCGGCAAGAATTATGCGGACCATATCCGCGAAATGGGCGGCACCGACATCAGTGCCGAGGCGGCGGTGTTCTTCATCAAGCCGGCCGATTGCGTGGTCGCGGATGGCAGCCGTGTCGCCTATCCGCCGATGACCCGCAATCTGCATCACGAGGTGGAACTGGTTGCGGCGATCGGACGCGAGGGCAGCAATGTCGCGGTCGACGACGCCTTGTCGCTGGTTTATGGCTATGCGGTGGGCGTGGATCTGACCCGGCGCGATCTTCAGACTGCGGCGCGGGAGCGCGGCGGCCCCTGGGACATGGCCAAGAGCTTCGATCAGGCGGCACCGGTGGGCGCCCTGGCGCGGGTCGAGAGCTTCGGCCACCCGCAGGCGGGCCGGATTTGGCTGGAGGTCGATGGCGCGATGCGCCAGCAGGCCGATCTGAGCCAGATGATCCGCACCACCGCCGAGGTGATTGCCGAGCTGTCGCGGTTCATCGCGCTGAAACCGGGCGACGTCGTGTTCACCGGCACGCCGGCCGGCGTGGGGCCGATCGCCCGGGGACAGAAGGTCCGCGCGGGGATCGAGCATGTGGGCGAGCTGACCTTCGACGTGATCTGACCGGGACGACACGGCTCGCGCCGAAGTCACAAGGCCGGGACAGATAATAAGGTCAGGAAGAGGTCAGAACAGGGGATCGTCGTCGCGATCCTCTGTCGACGGCCCGGGCCGTCGGCGGTGGGTGATGCGGCGTGTCGCCTTGATCAGGGTTTGCAGGTCGGGCAGGAACGGCACCTTGGGCGCCCGCCGCTTCAACCCGTCGAGGTCGAGGCCGACCTTGGTGACATGACCCTCGGCATCGCGTTCCCGCACGATCAGCGCGACATTGCCGAGAAACACCACGTCGCCGACCACAGCCGCCCGATTGAACTGGCGATCGATATACCCCGCCAGAGTGTCCTTCAGCGCATCGGCCGGGACCGGCACGCCATAGACATCGCCCAACCCTGCAAGTCGCGCCTCGCCATTCAGGGTGAAGGCGCCGAAGAAGGCCGCGTCCTCGGCCGGCCGGCCGCCGAACACCGCATCCAGATCGGGCAGTTTCCAGGGGGGCGCCAGCAGATAGAGCGTATCGCCTACGGCCAGCCGGAAGCCCGGCGCCGGGGCGACCAGCGCCTTGTTGCGGACCAGCAGCAGGGGCTGCGCCCAGGGCGGCAGGCGCGGGCTGCGATCGACCAACCCGCTGTCATGGTCGATGGCATAGCCGACGATCTCGTGATCGGGCAGTTCGGGCAGGGAAATCTCGATACGGTCGATCGGACCGGATTTCGACGGGATCTCCAGCTTCAGCCAGCGGGCGAGCGGGGTGATCGTCCAGCCCTGGATGGTGAGGGACGCCACCACCACCCAGAAGGCGATGCCGAAATAGAGCGGCCCGACCTCCAGCCCTGCCGCGGTCGGGAACAGCGCCAGCACCATCGGCACCGCACCGCGCAGCCCCACCCACGAGATGAAGGCCTGCTCCGCCTTGGAAAAGCCGAAGGGGAGCAGCGACACCCAGACCGCGATCGGCCGCACCACCAGCATCAGCAGCGCCGCCAGAACCAGGGCCAGTGGCGCGATCGTGATCAATCCCGATGGCAGCACCATCAGGCCCAGCATCAGGAACATCACGATCTGTGCCAGCCAGGTGAGGCCGTCGTGGAAGCGCATGATGTTGTGGAAGCCCTGCAGCTTGCGGTTACCCAGCATCAGCCCCATCAGATAGACCGCGAGGAAGCCGCTGCCGCCCAAGACCGCGGTGATGCCGAAGGTGAACAGGGCGCCGGCCAGCGCCAGCAGCGGGTAGAGCCCGGTTGCAAGACGCAGGCGGTTGATGGCCAGCGCCAGAACATGGCCGGCACCCAGCCCGAAGCCGGCGCCAAGGCCCATCTGCAACAGGAAGATGCCGGCGAGTTCCGCGGTGCCGATGCTGTGGCCGCTGCCGCCGGCCATGTTCGCGGTCAGGATCTCGACCAGTCCGATGGTGAGGAAGACCGCCATCGGGTCGTTGCTGCCGCTTTCGATTTCCAGCGTCGCGCCGACCCGTTCCTTCAGCACCAGACCGCGATTGCCCAGCAGGAAGAACACGGCCGCGGCATCGGTGGGGCTGAGAATGGCGCCGAGTAGCAGGCCGGCCATCAGACCTAGCTGGTCGAACAGCAGCCAGCCGATCAGGCCGGTGAGGCCGGCGGTGATCAGCACGCCGACGGTGGCCAGCGCCGTGGCCGGCCACAGCGCCACGCGGAAATTCTCGCCCTTGGTCTTCAGCCCGCCATCGAACAGGATGACGGCGAGTGACAGCGAACCGATCAATGCCGCCGAATTGATGTCGGCGAAAATGATGCCGCCGATGCCCTCAGGGCCCGCCGCCAGCCCCAGCAGCAGGAACACCAGCAGCAGCGGCATGCCGAAGCGGGACGAGATCAGGCTGGCGCCGATGCTGATCAGAACCAGGGCCGCGCCCACGAATATCAGCTGGTTGGCGAGATCCATGGTGTCGTGCGAACCCTCGTTTCTGAACGGCGGCGATGGCGTGCGCGGCCCGACCTGTTCTTATCGGTTATAGTGGCGGGGGAAAACGTGAGGTGTGAGCTTTTTTCGGTGGACCCTTGCGTGCTGCGCGATAGCGGCGCCGTTTCCAGTCGGGCGATGGTGGTGGTATATCAGGCGGACAGGTCGCGGAAGCAGGCCCGGCCGGGCTTTGATTTCCGCCTTCATTCCGGCAGGCTTGCAGCATCATGCCCTTCGATCCCGATCGTCCGACGCCACCGACAGCCGACCCTGTGACCGCCTATGCGCCGGGGCCGAAACCGGCAGCCCGGCCGCTGAGCGCCGCCGCTCGCGCCGGTGCCGGCATGCCGTTGACCCGGCGGGCCGATGGCTGGGCCACGGTCGCGGATGATGCGACGAGCCTGCCGCCGGTGGATGCCGGCCGCGCCGGCACGGTGGCGCTGCCGCCCCGTGCCCGACCGACCGTGCAGCAGATCCAGGCATCGAACTGGCCGACCTTGGCGGTGCTGCGCCGGACCTGGATCCGGCAGCGGTCATCGATGATCGAGACGCCGTTGCTGCGGTCCGCCCGTGTGGATGACGAACTGGGCGGGCGGCTGCTGGTGAAGGCCGAGGTGTTGCAGCACACCGGCTCGTTCAAATATCGTGGCGCCTATAATCGGCTGGAGCTGATGTCGCCGGAATTGCGCGCCCGTGGCGTGGTTGGCTATTCGTCAGGCAATCATGCCCAGGGGCTGGCGGCCGCGGCGCGGGAATTCGGTGCGCCGGCGGTGATCGTGATGCCGGCGGATGCGCCGCGCACCAAGATCGAGGGTGTCGCCGCCTATGGTGGCGAGATCGTGTTCTATGACCGGGCGCGCGAGGACCGGGTGGCGATCACCCGCCGGATCGGTGCCGAGCGCGGCATGACGGTGGTGTCGGCCTATGACGATCGCGACGTGATCTCCGGTCAGGGATCGATCGCGGTCGAGATGCTGGATCAGGCCGAGAGTATCGGCCAGCGCCCCGATGTGGTTGTGGTGCCTTGTGGCGGTGGCGGGCTGGCCGCCGGCACGGGGCTGTGCCTGCAGGCCATGCCCGATCGGCCGGCGCTGGTGATCGTTGAGCCGGCTGGCCATGACGACACCGCCAGATCGATCGCCGAAGGCCGCCGCCTGCCCAATCCGCCCGGCATCCGCACGATCTGCGATGCCCTGGCCACACCCATTCCCGGCGCGCTGACCTATGCGATCAACGCCCAGGTCGTGGATGCGGCGGTGGCGGTGACCGATGCCGATATCGCCCATGCCATGCTGTATGCCTTCGCGCGCTTCAAGCTGGTGGTGGAACCGGGCGGGGCGGCGGCGCTGGCGGCGGTGCTGTCGGGCCGGGTGCCGGTGCGCGGCCGGTCGGTGATGGTGGTGCTGACCGGTGGCAATGTCGACCCCGAGACCTTCGCCGCCGCGCTGACCGTGGCGCAGGCGGCGCTGGACGAGCCGGTCTGACCACCGGCGGATGCCGATCTGGCCATCTGTCGGCGGGCGCCTCAGAACCGGTCCTCGCCCGAGACGCAATCGAAACGCGCACCATGGCGGGGCTGGCTGCCGCCATCGTCGAGCAGCACCGCCGTTGCCAGATCGAGCGGATCATCCGGCAGGTCGGGTTGTGGCGCCCAGCGCGCGGCCAGCATCGGCTGACGCGCGGTCTGGGCGCAATGGCGGCGGGCGGCATCGCGGGCATCGGCCAGCGCGTCGCCGCGCGGGTCGTAGAGAACGGTGATGGTGTCGGGCGAGCGACGCGTGCCACCGACATAGACCCCGCGATCGCCGTCGCGGATCAGATAGACCCGGTCGGCGGCCGTGACATAGCGCGCGCCGTCGAGTACTCGCAGGCCCAGCACGAGTTCCGTGGACGGCGTGGGCTGGTCCATCCATGCGGCAAGGTCGGCGGCGATGCCGGCGCCGATCAACCAGCCGGGATTGGCCGCCAGGTTCAGCCCCTTGCGGTTCGCGCGCTCGATGAGATAGACGCCGCTGGCGAGCAGGGTGTAGTGGCCCTGTTCCAGCAGGCTGCGGGTCTGATCGGCATCATGGCCAATGGCCGCGATGTCGGTTTCGAGCCTGAGGGTGGCGATGGGCAGGTCGGGCGACATCGCAATGTCCAGCGCCGGCGTGCCACCGGTCTGTGACCTTGCCGGCAGGGCGGTCATCCGCGCCTCGACCGCGGTTTCCGACCAGACGACGAAGCCGCGGCGGATCAGGGCGGCCGCCAGCAGATCGGGGAAGCGGCTGGCGAAGGTGCTGCGCCGGGCCGGCCTTGCGATGACGATCCGGCTGCCGGGTGGCAGGCCCGGGACGATGCCGCCCGCCGCATCCTCGGCAATGCCCTGCCACTGGGCGGCACGATCGACCAGCGGGCTGGGGCTGGCCGGCATGGCGGGCGGTGCGGCCGTACAGCCGGCCAGCACGGCGGCGGCGGCGGTGATGCCCGCGAGGATGATGGTGCCGCGGTGCGGCGCCATCCGCCGACCACGGGGCAGGCATGGCCCGGATCGGCAGATGAACCTCTGGATCAGGATGTCGATCACCCGCCACATCCGCGTGCCTCCGTGCCTGCATGAACGGCTTGAGTATGCGTAATGCGCGTGATATGGCAAATACCTTCTCAGGTATGCTATTTTTGCGATATAATTTTGTGTGGATTTATCTTTACGCGGGCATGACATCAGCATTTTTCACCGAGCCCGCCATATCCCCGCACCCGCCCAGGGTTCATGATAGCGGCAACGCGATCATGTGATCCCACCGTTTGGAGTTGCCTGTTCATGGATATGCCCGCCTATTTCGGCATCCTCGCCCGCTATAACGTCTGGGCCAATCTGCGGCTGTATGATGCCGTGGCGCGGCTGTCGTCCACCGAGTTCGAGCGCCCGCGCGCGGCCTTTTTCGGCAGCCTGATGGGCGTGATGAACCATATGGTGGTCGTCGATGAGCTGTTTCTGTCGCGCCTCAACCAGACGCAGGCGCCGGACCGGCCGTTGAGCGCCCAGCCCTGGCCACATTTCAATGAACTGCGCAGCGCGCGCATGGGGCTGGATCAGCGGATCCTGGGCACCGTGGCGGCCCTGCCGGCAGCCCGTTTCACCACGCCGTTCCGATATACCACCACCCGCGGCGATGCCTTTGCCGACGATCTGGGGCTGTTCCTGGGCCACTGGTTCAACCACCAGACCCATCATCGCGGCCAGGCCCATGACATGCTGACCCAGACCGAGGTGCCGCCGCCGCCGCTGGATTTCCTGATCTTCCAGCGCGTGCACGGGCTGTCGGTGCCTGAGTGAACGAATGGGTGTTGCAACATTTATATATGCAACCATTCGCCGAATATCCTGTAGGTTTTTATCTATGATGGCGAGTTTCGCAGCCGATTGGCCAGGGGGCCCGCCGTCCTTGCTCAATTGATCCCTTGTGAGGACTGATCATGGTTGAAACCACCCATCCGGCCCCGCCGGCGCGGGAGGCGCCTGCGTGACCGGACACGAGCCGCCGGCATCCCATGCCGGCCGATTCGTGTTCGACGACGATCTGTACCGCTTCATTGCCGACTGTTTCGGGACCGTCGATCCCGGCGCGCGCTTTCTGCCCAACTGGCATATCGATCTGATCGCCGACCATCTGGAGGCGGTCGAGCGGGGCGAGATCACCCGCCTGATCATCAACATGCCGCCCCGTTATATGAAGTCGCTGACGGTGTCGGTGGCATTTCCGGCCTGGCTGCTGGCCCGGGATCCGACGCGACGGATCATCGTCGCGTCCTATGCCCTGGAACTGGCGCGGCGGCATTCGCTGGATACCCGCCAGGTGATGGGCAGCGCGTGGTACCGGGCGCGGTATCCGGGCACCCGGATCATGCGGGGGCGCGATCGGGCGCTGCGCTTTTCCACCACCGCCAACGGCTTTCGCTTTGCCACGTCGATCGGCGGATCACTGACCGGCGATGGCGGCGACCTGCTGATCGTCGACGATCCGCATGATCCGCGCCGGGCAGGGTCGCCGGCGCTGCGCGAGGCGGCGCTGACCTGGTTCGACCAGACCCTGTCCACCCGCCTGAACGACAAGCGGCGCGGCGCGATCATCGTTGTGATGCAGCGCCTGCACGACCGGGATCTGAGCGGCCATCTGCTGGACCGCGGCGGCTGGACGCATCTGCGCCTGACCGCCGAAGCCGAACGGCCGGAACGGTTCGTGACGCAGAGCCTGATCATCCACCGCCAGCCCGGCGAGCCGCTGCACGCGGCCCGCGAGGATCGCGACGACCTGGCCCGCACCCGCCGCGACCTTGGCGAGGCGGGCTATGCGGCCCAATACCAGCAACGGCCGGCGCCCGCCGCCGGCGGGATGGTGAAGGCCGCATGGCTGGCGGTGGCGCCCTGGCCCGCGGAGCGCCGCATCCGGCGGGTGCTGCAGAGCTGGGACACCGCCTATAAGGCAGATGCGCTGAACGATCCCAGCGTCTGCCTGACGGTGTATGAACATGATGACGGCCTGCATGTGGCCGATGTCTGGCGCGCGCGGGTGGAATATCCCGAACTGCGCCGGCAGGCCCTGGCGCTGGCGGAGCGCTGGCGGCCGACTGTCATCCTGATCGAAGACCGGGCATCGGGCCAGTCGCTGATCCAGGATCTGCGCGGCGCGGGCCGGCGGCTGCCGGTGGTGGCGGTGCGGCCCGCAGCGGACAAACTGACCCGGCTGGCGGTGACGACGCCACGGCTGGAATCGGGCCAGGTGACGCTGGCCGCCGGCGCCCCCTGGGTTGCCGATTTCGTCGCCGAACTGACCATTTTCCCCAACACCGCCCATGACGATCAGGTCGACGCCCTGAGCCAGTTGCTGTCGTGGCTGGACACTGAGCGCGGCCGCATCGCCAGACTGAAGCTGGGCGGTCTGTAGACGGATACCCAATCCCATGACCCTGAGCATTCCCGACCCGGCGGCAACGCCGGGCGCGGTCGATCGCGTGCATCCAGGCCATGCCGCGCGCGCCGCCGGCTGGATGCGGTGCCGCGATGTCGCCGCGGGGCAGGAGGCGGTGCATGCCGCCGCCGAACGCTATCTGCCCCGGCTGGACGGCCAGAGCGACACCGCCTATCGCGCCTATCGCGATCGGGCGCTGTTCTATAACGCCACCGCCCGCACCATCGACGGCCTGAGCGGCATGGTGTTCCGCAAGCCGCCCGAGATCGCGGCGCATCCGGGCCTGAACCCGGTGATCGCCGACCCGACCGGCCTGGGCGACGGCTTTCGCCGGCTGGCCGAACATGTGGTGGCGGATCTGCTGACCACGGGCCGCGTGGGCCTGCTGGTCGATCATCCGCCCGCCGGCGGGGTGGCGCCAGCCACCCGTGCCGCCGCCCTGAAGGCCGGCCGGATGCCGTATCTGGCGGCCTATCCGGCAGAGGCGATCCTGGACTGGCGGCTGATGCGCGCCAGCGTGGAGGCCCTGTCGGGGGGCGGACCGGTGCTGGCGCATGTGCTGCTGGACGAGGGCGCGGACGAAACCGGGGTGATGCGCCGGCGCAGCCTGGACCTGGACCCCGACGGCATCTATCGCCAGCGGATCTGGGCGCGTGGCGCATCGGACCGTTTCACGCTGGTGGCCGAGATTGAGCCGCGCGCCAATGGCCGGCCGATGACCCGTATCCCCTTTGTCTGCATCGGCCCGCGCGGCCCCGGCATCGACGTCGCCCGCCCACCGCTGCTGGATCTGGTGGAGGTGAACCTGTCGCATTACCGGACCAGTGCCGATCTGGAACATGGCGCCCATTACACCGGCCTGCCGACTGCCGTGATCACCGGCCAGCGGCTGGACGACCTGTTGCCGCTGGCGGTGGGGGCGGGAGAGGCCTGGGTGCTGGAAGCCCCTGAAGCCAAGGCGTTCTTCCTGGAATTCCGCGGCGAGGGGCTGGGGGTTCTGGAACGGCTGCTGGACCGCAAGGAAGCCCAGATGGCAGCCCTCGGCGCCCGGATGCTGGCGCCGGAGAAGAAGGTCGCCGAAGCGGCGCTGACCGCCGGCATCCACCGCCAAGGCGAGAATTCCGCCCTGGCGGCGCTGGCGCAGGCCGCCGGCGACGGCCTGGCGCGGGCGCTGGATTTCGCGGCGATCTGGCTGGGCATCGATGCGGCCACCCCGGCGCGCGCCACAGCCCCCACACGCGTGACCCTGAACACCGATTACTGGCCGCAGCCGATGGCGGCCGATGACCTGAATGCCCTGGTCGAAGCCTGGCAGAAGGGCGCGATTGGCCATGACGAACTGCGCCGGTCGCTGATGCGCGGCGAAATCCTGCCGGCCGGGACGGCCGACTGACCGTGATGAAGAGGACACCGACATGACCGGACGACCGGACGAAACCCGGCCCGCGGGCGATGGCCCGCCGGCTGCAACGACATCTGCGGGCGTGGCACCTGCGACCGCGGCACCTGCATCCGTGGCGCCCGCATCTGTGGCGCCTGCCGCCGAGGATGGCGAGGACATGGGCGAGGATGCGGCAGCCCTGGCCGCCCTGCGTGCCCGGCTGGACCGCCGCCACCGTGCCGAGCTGGCGGCGATCACCGCCGAACTTGAGCGGGAACGCGGCAGTCTGTCGCAGATGCTGATCGATCAGGGGCTGGCTTCCGCCCTGTCGCGGGCAGGTGTGGCGCCGGCGCTGGTGGCCGGTGCCGCCGCCCTGCTGCGGCCGATGATGGCGGTGACCGGCGAGGGCACGGCGCGCGGCCTGACCGCCCGGCTGCCCGATGGCAGCAACCGGCCGCTGACCGATTTCATCACCGACTGGGCCGCCGGCGACGGCGCCGCCTATCTGGCAGCCCCCGACAGCCATGGCGGCGGCGGCCGGCCGGATATGACCGGCGCACCACGCCGCCGCCGGCGCGCCGATCTGGGCGGGCCGGCCGAGCGTGCCCGCTTCATCCGCGAGCATGGCCGCAGCGCCTATCTGGAACTCGACCCTTGAGCCCGCCGGCGCCCGTCCCCGGTGACGGCGCCGACCGTGACGACATCCCTTCAAAGCATAAGGAACAGATCCGATGACCATCGGAACCCAACAGGATTTCCGCATCGCCCCCGAAGAATTCTTCGGCGGTATGGTGGAAGTGGTGGAACAGAATGCTGAGGCGTTCAACGCCGCATCGGCCGGCGCCATCCGGCTGGTGCCGGAACGTCGCCGTGGCCATTACGCGGCCGAAAGCTTCATCGCCCGCGTGGCGGCCCTGGTCACCCGCCGCGACATCAACGCCGTGACCGGTGTCGGCGATACGCCGCTGACCCAGGCCGAAACCATCGGCATCAAGGTCAACCGCCGGATCGGGCCGGTGGCCAACACGCTGGACAGCCTGCGCAAGCTGGGGCGTGACCCCGGCGAGATGTCGTTCCTGCTGGGGCGGCAGATCGGTAAGGCCGTGGCGGTGGATTATGTCGACACGGCATTGCGTGCCGCATCGACCGCGATCGGCGGACAGGCGGGGCTGACGCTGGACATCTCGGCCGAGAGCGAACCCGGCCTTGCCCATGGCGCGCTGGTGCGGGCGATGGCGAAGCTGGGCGATGCCGGCGGCCGGCTGTCGTGCTTCGTGATGCACTCCAAACCCTATTACGACCTGATGGCCCAGAGCATCGCCGACAAGGTGTTCGAGGTGGCGGGGGTGACGATCTATCAAGGCACCGTCGCCACCTTCGGCCGGCCGACCGTGGTGATCGACAGCCCGGCGCTGATGGTGGCCGGCAGCCCGAACAAATATCGCGTGCTGGGGCTGGTGGAGGACGCGGTCGAGGTGGCCGAGAGCGAGGAACGCTCGATCGTGTCGGATGTGGTGACCGGTCTTGAGAATCTGGTCATGCGCATCCAGGGCGAATACGCCTTCAACATCCGTGTGCGCGGCTTTGCCTGGGATGTCGCGGGCGGCGGGATCAATCCCACCGACGCCGCCATCGCCACCGCCGCCAACTGGGATGCCGTCGCCGCCGACCCCAAGGGGATGGCCGGCGTGCGGCTGACGGTGGCCTGAGGGCCCGGGTGCGAGAGGGGAGCCTGTCGTCATGACCATCACCATCGGCGTCGACAGCTATGCCGATCTGGCCTTTGCCGATGCCCATCAAGCGGCACGTGGACGCACCGCCTGGGCCGCGGCCACCGAAGCCGCCCGTATGGCGGCCTTGATCGAGGCCACCAGCCATATCGACGCCTTCCACGATTTCGTGGGGCGACCAGCCGATGCCGGCCAGCCGCTGGCCTGGCCGCGCATCGATACCCGCATGGGCCTGGATGGTGTGTCGGTGCCGCCGGTGGTGGCGCGGGCCTGCGCTGAGCTGGCGCTGGCGGCGCTGGACCGGCCGTTGGCCGAACAGGCGGCCGGTCCCGCCGCCCGGCGGCTGACCCTGGGCGATGTGGCGATCGACTATGGCGCCGCCGGTGGCGCCGGGGCACCCGCCGGCACCGGCGGTGCCCTGGCGCTGGCCGCACGGCTGCTGGCACCGCTGGCGCCACCGCGCCACCGCCGCCCGCTGGTGCGGACATGAGCGGCGGGCTCGACAGAACGCTGGGGCGCATGCTGGGCGATCTGCTGGGGCTGGCGGGGGCGGGCGGGCTGGCCCCGCCCTGCCGGCTGGACCGCACCAGTGCGGCCTTCGACCCCGAAACCGGCATCACCAGTGAGGCACGCGTGACGCTGGCCACCGGTCGGCTGATCTGGGGTCGCGACCCGGTTGCCGCCGGCATCGCGCCCGACCTTGCCACCGACCGGCCGCCACGGCGACCGGCGATGGTGGAGGGGCTGGGGGTGACGCCGACGCCGGGGGACATTCTGGTGATCGATGCCGCCGACTGGCGGATCGACGAGGCCTTGCGCCCGGTGCCGGTGCTGGATCTGTGGCGGCTGCTGCTGCGGGCACCCTGAGCGCTGCCGCCCAAGACTGACAGAAGGCCGGAACTGACAGAAGGCCAGAACTGACAGAAGGCCAGAACTGACAGAAGGCCAGAACTGACAGAAGGCCAGAACTGACAGAAGGATTTAAGGACGATGGCATCGCTTGCTGGTGATGTTCAGGCGCGGCTGCGCGCGGCGCTGGACGCGCGGCTGAACCTGATGGCGGGGGACGCATCGGTGCCGGTGCGCTGGCCGAACACCCGAGGCGGCCCGCCGCCGGCTGCCGGCGCCTGGCTGGTGCCGCACAGCGGCGAGGCCGTGGCGGCCATCGCCAGCCTTGGCGGCGGCGCGGTGCTGCGCGGGCGGTATGTGATCGAGGCACATGCGCCCGGTGGCACGGGCGTGGCGGCGATCGAAGCCGCAGCCGATGTGGTGTTGCAGGCATTTCCGCCCGGGCTGGTCGTCGATGCCGGCGCGGGCGTGCTGGTGGAGGTGACCGGATTCGAGCGCGCCGCCCTGGTGGTGGCGCGCGACATGGCCCTGCTGGATCTGGCGGTGCTGTGGCAGGTCGCCGGTTCCTGATCACGTGCCGGAAAACCCATGACTGCCGTTCACGAGAGGACATCGCCATGATCATCCGATCGCTCGCACCGATGACGGTGCAGATCGCCCCGCATGATGCCCCGGGACCGGTGCTGGCCCCACAGGTGACCAGCCTGCGTTTCGGACTGGCGCGCGCGGCAGCACTGACCGGCCGCCCCGGTGACCGCAATGGCATGGCGCTGGCCGCGGGGCCGGCGCTGCCCGAGATCGGCCTGAGCCTGCGGGCACAGGCCGGGCCGTTCGATGCGCTGATGGCATCGGTGCTGGGCGGCGGCTGGCAGCCCGATGGCGGGGGTGGCTGGCAGGTGATGGCCGGCGCCGATGCCGGCCGCCATGACGTGGTGGTGCAGGCGGCATCCGGCACCACCGCCACGGCGGTTCCAGCCGCACGCATTGCGCGGCTGTCGGTGGTGGTGGATCACGACCGCATGCCGGTACTGGAGCTGCTGCTGCGCGGTGCGGCGACCGGGCCCGGCAGCATCGCCACCGATATCGCCGCCGCCGGTGACGGGTTCCGTGGTGCTGCAGCCCGGCTGTCGATCGACGACCAGCCCTTGGCCTGGGTGATGGCATGCCGGATCGATATCGAGGCGCGGCTGTATCTGCACCAGAGCCCCGATCCGTTGGACGCGGGCGGCATGATCGCGGGTGGCCTGGCCATCGGCGCCCGGATCGAGCTGGGGGTGGAGGCCGCCGGTCTGGCGGCCCGGCTGCCGCCCGGCGCGCCGCTACGGCTGACCCTGACGCTGGAGGGGGCGGCGCCCGGCACCAGCCGACGGATCGTCCTGGCCGGTGCGCTGGTCACAGCCAGCCGGCTGGATGCGCCGGCTGATGGCGGCGCGGGCGTGCCGGCCCTGCGGCTGACGATGACCTGCGGTGCCTCAGCCGGGGCGCCCGCGATCGTGGTGCATCGCGACGCGGGCTGACCTGGCACATCACCCGATACAGGGATAAAGGAGATGGGACAGTGGATGAGCGTCTGAACGATGCCGGCGACGACCGTATGGACAGGCGGCGCCTGATGCCGTCGGGCCCGGCGCTGACCCCGCCGGCTGGTGCGGCAAGCGCCCTGGCAGGGCGGTCCGGCCATGATGGCCATGCGCCGCAGACGACATCGGGCGGGCTGCCGATCGGCCGGGCCTGGGCCGATCGCGATGCGGCCGATGCCGCGGAACGCGCCCGGCGGCGCAATGGCTGACCGGGAGTTCTGACCGATGCTCGACGCGTTTCACGATATCCGCTTGCCTGATGATATCGCCTTCGGGTCCACGGGCGGGCCGGTGTTTTCGACCGATGTCGTGGTGCTGGCATCCGGCCACGAGCGGCGCAATGCCGATTGGGCCGAGGCGCGGGCCCGCTATGACATCGCCATGGGTGTGCGCGGCATGGACCAGTTGTCGCGGCTGATCGCCTTCTTCCGTGCCCGGCGCGGTCGCGCCTGCGGTTTCCGCTTCAAGGACTGGACCGACTGGACCAGTGCCACCGGCAATGCCGCACCGACGGCCCTGGACCAGCCGCTCGGCACCGGCACTGGCAGTCAGACGACCTTCGCGCTGATCAAGCGCTATGAAACCCCGCCACTGCATGTCGATCGCCGGATCGTGAAGCCGGTCGCAGGCTCGGTGCGGGTGGCGATCGACGGTGTCGAGGCCGAGGCCGGCGCGTTTTCGGCGGATACCACCACCGGCATGGTGAGCTTTCCGGCGCCGCCGCTGGCGGGGGCGGTGCTGACCGCCGGCTTCGCCTTCGACGTGCCGGTGCGCTTCGACACCGATCATCTGCCGGCGACGATCGAGGATTACGGCATCGGCGCGGTGCGATCGGTGCCGCTGGTCGAGATCCGGCTGTAGGCGATCTGCCCGGCTTGATCCCAGACCCCCGACCTTCATGGAGGACATCGTCATGCGTAGCCTGCCTGCGGGGCTGGGTGCCGCGCTCACCCGACCACTGACCACATTCGCGCGGTTGTGGCGGGTTGAACGCCAGGACGGCGTGGTGATCGGCCTGACGGATCACGACCGCGATCTGGTGGTGGAGGGCACCACCTATCTGGCCCGCGGCGGCATGGTGCCGGGCGCCGTGGATGCCCGGCTGGGGCTGGATGTCGACGGGCTGGATGTGAGCGGCTATCTGGACGAGACCGCATTGTCCGCGGCGGCCATTGCCCGTGGCAGTTTCGATGATGCGGTGGTCGAGGTGGCGCTGGCCGACTGGTCGGCGCCTGAGGCCGGGCGCCTGCTGCTGGCCCGTGGCCGGATGGGCGAGATCACGGTCACCGGCAGCCGCTGGCGTGCCGAGTTGCGCGGGCTGTCGCAGCGGCTGATGCAGGGGATCGGCACCGCCTATGGCCCCGACTGCGATGCCGATTTCGCCGATCGCCGCTGTGGTGTGGCGATCGATGGTCCGGCCTGGGCACCGCTGACCGCAAAGGTTGCGGGCGATACGGTGGCGGTGACGCCGGCGGGCGGACCCGCCCGGCGTGCCGTGGCGCAGATGGCGGGCACCACCGGTGCCGTGGCGCCGGCCTGGACCGCCATGTTGGGCGCCAGTCTGGGCGATGGGAGCGTGAGCTGGGTGATCGGACCGGCATATGAGGTCGAGGGCGTGATCGCCACCGGCGATGCGCTGTTTCTGACCGATCCGTCGCGCGACGAACCGGCCGGCTGGTTCGACGGCGGCCGGCTGACCATCCTGTCGGGTGCGATGGCGGGGGTTGCGGGCGATGTGGCGCAGGGTGGTGCCGGCATGATCGTGCCGGCACGGCCGCTGCCCGAGCCTCCGCCGCCGGGCACGGCCTATCGTTTGCGGGTCGGCTGCGACCGCCAGATCGAGACCTGCGCCGGACGGTTTCGCAACACCCTGAATTTCCGCGGCTTTCCCTTCGTTCCCGATCCCGGCGCCATCACCCGCACCTGACCGGGTCTTGCTGTCACCACTCTAGCAGCCTGTCGGAGTTGACCCCAAGGGTCTGGTTCGATCCGGTTTAGGGGCGTGCGGTGCTTTGATTGTGCGGTGATT
>NZ_BMDZ01000047.1 GCF_014636235.1 Tistrella bauzanensis | reverse complement strand
GGAGGACGGGCCGCCTCACGCCGTCCCAGGCGACGGTGACGCTCTAAACCAGCCCGCCGCGCTCATTGCGCGACAGCCTCTTCAGGGTCGACAGGTACATATCGGTCTGCTTCTCGATCTTCGAGACCGACGGTTGTTTGATCTTCAGTGTGGAGGCGATGTCGGTCTGGGCCTTGCCAACCGCACGGCGCAGCTCACCGAGACTTTCCACTTCGTCTCTCAGCTCTTCAAATCGGGCCTCTACGCGCGCCCGTCGATCGTCGGGGAGCGCGGCGATCACATCATCAAGCCTGCGTCCCATCATTTTTTCTCCGTCTTCAACGCCGCCAGGCGGTCGAGGTGTCTTTGATAGCGCTCGTCTGCTTTCGCGATCAGCGATTTGTAGAAACGCCTCTCGCTCGCGCCCGACTTGTCGCCGGCAACGAGCAGGATTGCCGTCCGCTCCGGGTCGAATGCAAAGGCGACGCGCCAGACGCCATCGTCGGCATTGAAGCGCAGTTCCTTCATATTCGCAAAGGCCGAGCCGTTCAGGGTATCGACATGTGGCCGCCCCAGTTGAGGACCAAACACACGGAGCAACTTCGCGGAGGCCAGCAATTCATCCTGCACCGGCTGGGGGACCATCTCGAAATCCCCTTCAAACGCATCATCGAAAATAACATCCCACACCATATATAGCTCCTAAGCTATTTCGTCAACGCTGTCGCCATGACCATAGATTCAGGCGCACGCAGGAATCCCCTCTCCCCGGTCAGCTTTGCGCCCGTCACAGCGCCGACCGCGATGCCCGTTCGCCTGTAGCTACGGCGCGATCGGTGCGGATGCTATGAAACTTGCAGGAAAGCGGACAGCATGGAACTGTATGCGGAACATCACTGAATATCTGCCTGGGAACCGCCCCGCATGACCCGCCACGTCTCCGCCGGCACATCTCACCCGCCCGCCCGTCCGGGACCATCGCCTCTCGCCATGCTGGGGGTACAGGGCGTTGCCCTTGGCGCGGCGCTCGGCGCCGACTGGCTTGGTGCCGCCGCCGGTCTGGCGGATGCGCGGCCGTGGCTGCGACTGGCGGCCGCCGGCATCGCCGTCGTCGCGGCGTTCGCCCTTGGCTGGACCCGCGGCAGTGTGTTGCCGGCCCTGCGCGGCCATGCCCTGTACAGCCATGGGTCGCGGCGCGGCATGGCGGCGGTCCAGGTGCTGGTGGTTGCCCTGATTGCCTGGGGGCTGGTGGCGATTGCGCCTGAACGGGGCTGGTTCGACGGGATCAGCATCATGCTCATCCTGCTGATCGCCCTGCCGGCGCAGGCCGCAGCCGCCTTTCTTCGTCCGGCATCCGGGCGTCACGTGACATCCAGTGACCCGGGCCGCCGTGGCGGCCCGGCCCGGCCTGGTGCTCTGGATGGCCGCGCCGGCTGGGCTCTGCGGCTGGTGCCGCTGGTCATGGTCGTGTTCGCGGGATATGCCCTGCTGCCTGCCGAAACCGGCGGGTCCACCCTCGCCCTGCCGCTGCTGCTGGTGGTGACGGTGTTGGGCGTGGTCACCCTGGCCCATGGTTTGGCGACTGGTGGGGTGCTGCCGGACCGCATCAATCGCATCACCGGTGCCCGTGCCGTCCGCGTCCTTGCGATCATCCTGTCTGTCCTCATCGGGCTTCTGGTGCTGGCCGCCATCCCCACCGCCGCCGACCCGGCGTCGAGGATGCTGGCCGCGATCGCCGGCTGTATCGTTGCGGTCTCGATCGCCGTGGCGTTGTCGCTCAATATTGTCCACCACCCCGCCAGTTTCCGGAGATCATGATGATCACGACCGCCATCGCGCGCGTTCATGCCGGCGATCAGGCCGGCGCGGGGAGAAACTGGCTGCTTGCATGGCTCGTCGTCGGGACGGTCGTCATCACCGGGATCAGCGCGTGGCTGAGCGCGGACCTCGTCGACATCACCTCACTCAGGCAGGCATACGGCTTCACTCTGGTGGTTGTCCTTGGTCACGCGGCCATCATCGGTCAGCTTCCCGCCATGCGCGCCCATCCTCGCCATCGGCGGCCGGGGCGGGCTCTCGCGATCGTCCTCACCCTCAATTTGTTCAGTGTCACCATGACGCTTCTGGGGGGCTCACTCATCTCTCCGCTCCCCGGCGCCTGGATCAACGTCGATAGCCACACGATCGCGATCGCATTGGCGCTGTATACGGCCTTCACCCTATCTCTGCTCCGCCTGCCCACTGTTTCCACGCAGAAGCCGGCGGTGATATCGGGTTCGCCGGGGACGGTCATCGGGCTGCGCGTGCTGCCAGCCATGACGATCGCAACCATGGCCGGCGTGATGCACGCGCTTTCAATGATGGGGCAGTTGGGTGTGACGACATTGATCATCTTTGCCGTGGGCATGGTGATCATGGATATGCGCCGCCTTGCCAGGGGCTGCACGGCATCGGGCCACCTCGCCGACCCGGCACCCGATACCGAGGCCGGCTTCGTGGCGATTGCCCGTGCCGCCCGCCATATCGGTCAGCGGGCCAGTGGCTGCGGCCTGGCATTGACGCTCGCCCTGGCCATCGCGGCGACGTGGCCGCTGCTGTCCGCAGACAGGTCATGGCATGGCCTGAATGCGCTGGTGCTGGTTCTGTCCCTTCTGCCGGTTGCCGTGGCCTCGATGCTCCACGCGCTGGCCGGCCTGTCACACACGAGGTCGCGCCATGACGCGACGCATCCCGGAGTGCCGCAGCCGTGATCTCGATCGACCGCCTGTGCCTCGCCCCATCTATCCGCACCGGTGCCGAGAGGAACTGGCTTCTGGCCGGCCTTCTGGCCGGAACCATTCTGATCATCAGCATCGGCGAAGCCTTGGGCGCGGTCTTCCCCGACACCCTGCCGGTGAATGAAACACGCGCCCTGACCATGATGGCTGTGCTCGGCTTCGCGGCCATGATCGGACGCCGGCCGGCCATGCGGCCGCTGCGGGCGGGGTCTGCCGGATCGCGTGTGTCGGGGCGGATCATCCTGGTGCTGAATGCGAGCCTGCTGGTCCTGGTGGCGGTGCTGGTCATGGCGACGCTGAACGACCGGCAGCCGGCCGCCTGGTTCTTGATCGACCGCTACACGCTGCCGACCATTCTGTCGCTGCACGCCGCCAACTGCCTGTCGCTGTTTTTGACCCATGCGACCGCCGGCAGATTGCCGCAAACCGCGATAGCCACCATTTCAGGCGGCCCGACAGCCGTCTTCGCCCGTCGCCTGCTGCCTTTCGTGCTGATCACCGCGACGACCGGACTGATTGCGGCACCCGCGCATGCAGCCATGCCGATACAGATCGTTCTGGTCCTGGTCGCGATGTCCCATGTGACCGTCGACATGGCCCGGCTGGCCCGGGGCCGCACGGCCTCCGGCGTGCTGGCGGAGATAGCACCCGACACCGAGGCCGGCTTCACGGCCATCGCGCGGGCCGCCCGGGTGATCGGCGGCGGTGCCTGCCGGGCAGGCATCGTGCTGGGCGCCGCCTTGATCATGGCCGCGGCCTGGCCGCTGCTGACCGGCACGGGTGTGGCGCGGCTCGCGGGCTGCATCGCCGTGTCGCTGGCCCTGGTGCCGTTCGCCGCCGCCTGCCTGCTGAACGAACTGGCCCGGATGCCGGCCAAGCTGTCGGCGGCCTAACGACAAGATCGGCCCGGCAGGCCTTCAAACAGAAAAGCGCCGGATGCCCCTCAGCGGCATCCGGCGCTTTTCAATATCGATGGCGGCCGTCTATTTCTGAATCTGCGTCGCCGCCGTCTGGCCGAACAGGATGCTCTTGCCGGCTTCGGTGACGGTGGGGCGGTTTGCCAGCGGTTCGCCCTTTTCATAGGCACGCAGCGTGGCCGGGCGGGCGCGGATGGCATCGAACCAGCGGCGCAGGTCGGGGAAGTCGTCCAACTGCTGCTGCTGGCGCTTCCAGGGCACGATCCAGGGATAGGCCGCCATGTCGGCGATGGTGTAGTCGTCGCCGGCGATGAAGGCGCGGCCATTCAGCCGGCGGTCGAGCACGCCATAGAGCCGGTTGGTCTCGTTGACATAGCGGGTGATGGCATAGGGGATTTTTTCCGGCGCGTAGAGGCCGAAATGATGGTTCTGGCCGGCCATGGGGCCAAGCCCGCCCATCTGCCAGAACAGCCACTCGGTGACCGTCTTGCGGCCGCGCGGATCGGCGGGGCCGGGCAGGAAACGGCCGGTCTTCTCGGCCAGATAGAGCAGGATGGCGCCGCTTTCGAACACCGTCAGCGGCTCGCCGCCATCGGCCGGAGCATGGTCGATGATCGCCGGCATCCGGTTGTTGGGCGAAAACGCCAGGAAGTCGGGCTTGAACTGGTCGCCGGCGCTGATATCGACCGGATGGATGGTGTAATCGAGCCCGGCTTCTTCCAGGAACATCGTGATCTTATGGCCGTTGGGGGTTGGCCAGTAATACAGGTCGATCATCTCACGGGGCCTTCCTTGGCAGGCGATGACCCGGTCTCGCCGCAGAACGCGGTGTCGCCGGGAGATGCTGTGTCGAGCAGGAACAGGGCCGGGCGCAGCACGGCCTCAAGCAATGAACGGTCGGAGCGGGTGCGGGCCAGTACCCGGATGCCCAGCAGCAGCCCCAGGAAGTGGCGGGCCAGATCCTCGGCCGGCAGGCGGGTGGTGATGGTGCCGTCGCGCTGACCCCTGGTGACGCAGTCCAGGAAGAACGCCTCCATCCGCATCTGCACGCCGGCCACCGCCTGCCGGAAGCCGGGATCGCGGGGCGTGGCCTCCAGGGCCGCGTTGATCGCCATGCAGCCGCGCTGCTGCGGATCGCCGACCGACCGGTCGATGATCTCGGCGAAGAAGCCGGCGATCGCCTGACGCGGCGGCACGCCCTGAAGCCGGCGCACCCGGTCGCCGAAGGTTTCCTCGACATAGCGATCGAGCGCGCGGTGATAGAGCGCGCGCTTATCGCCGAACGCGTTGTACAGGCTGGCGCCGGTGATCCCCATGCCGGCGGTCAGGTCGCGGATCGACGTCGCCTCATAGCCATGCGCCCAGAAACACTGGATCGCCGCATCGAGCACCGCCGCTTCGTCGAACTCTCGGGGCCGGGCCATGGCTGTCTGTCGTCCTCGGCTGATATGGTCGTCGTGATCAGTGCAATGCGGTTGCATGTTGCCATCCGCATCGCTTGACGGCATTTTAAATCGATCGATCTAAAACGCAAGCAGCGACCACGGAGCGGTGATGACCCAGGCGGAAACCACAGGACCGGCATCCGGCCCCGGCAATACCCTTCGGGGCGTGCTGTGGGCGGCGCTGTCGGTGGCGATCTTCTCGGGCTGGTTCGTCGTCACCCGGTTCAGCGTCGCAGAGGCTGGCGGCGTGTCGACGCTGACCGTCTGGGACATCACCGTGCTGCGCTTCGGCGTCGGCGCGGTGATCCTGCTGCCGGTGCTGCTGGCACCATGGCTGATGCGCGGCCGCCGACGGCTTCCCCCTGGCGCCGGCCGCGAAGGGTTGCTGTTCGCGCTGTTGTGGGGCGCGCCCTTCGTGCTGCTGATCGCGCTTGGGCTGCAACTCACCTCGGCGGCGCGCGCGGCGGCGGTGACGCCGACCATGATGCCGGTCTTCGCCGGCCTGTTCGGCTGGCTGCTGCTGGGCGACCGGCCCGGCCGGCTGCGGCTTGCCGGCTATGCCGCCATCGCCGCCGGCCTGCTGGGCCTGATTCTGGCCGGCGCCGGCCTGCACGGCATGCGGGCGGTGGCCGGTTTCGCCGCCATGCTGGGGGCGGCGGCATTGTGGGCGATCTATACCCTGCGCTTCCGCCGAAGCGGGCTGACCGCCCTGCAGTCGGCGGCGCTGATCTGTGTCTGGTCGGCGCTGCTGGTGGTGCCAGGCTATCTGATTCTGGGCCTTGGCCAGTTGCAGGCGGCTCCGCTTCACGAGGTGCTGGTCCAGGCCGGCTATCAGGGCGTGCTGATGAGCGTGGTGGCGGTGATCACCTTCAACCGCGCCATCGCCCTGCTGGGTCCGGCGGCGGCCACCGCCATGATCGCGCTGATCCCCGTCACCGCCTCGCTGCTCGCCTTTCTGGTGCTGGGTGAGGCATTGAGCCCGGCCGAAATCGTGGCGGTGCTGGTGATCGTCGCCGGCGTGCTGCTGGCATCGCGATCGCCATCTCCCGCCATGTCCTCCACCCCGTCTCCCCGACACTGACACGAGGCATCCTGATGATCCGCTTCTATTTCCACCCGACCCCCAACCCTGCCAAGGTGGCGTTGCTGCTGGAGGAAACCGGCCTTGCCTATGAGGTGGTGCCGGTGGATACCAGCAAGGGTGAACAGCACGACCCGGCCTTCCGGGCGATCAATCCCAATGGCAAGGTGCCGGCGATCGTCGATACTGACGGCCCCGGCGGCCGCGAGGCGCGGGTGTTCGATTCCACCGCCATCCTGCTCTATCTGGCCGAGAAGGCCGGCCGCTTCACCGGTGATCCGCAGGACCGCCCCGAACTGCTGTCATGGCTGATGTTCATCGCCTCGGGACTCGGCCCCTATTCGGGCCAGGCGGTGCACTTCCAGCATGCCGCCCCCGCCGGGCTCGACTATGCGGTCAACCGCTATCGGCGCGAGGCCGAGCGCCATTATCAGGTGCTGGATGACCATATGGCTGGCCGCGACTACATCGTCGGCGACGACTACACCATCGCCGATATCTCGGCCTGGGGCTGGCTGGAGCGGGCCTCGCGGGTGCTGAAGGGCGCCGAGCCGCCGCTGGCCGGCTTCCCCAATCTGGACCGCTGGTTCAAGGTCATCGATGCCCGCCCGGCCGCTGCCCGTGCCCGCGCCGTCGGCCGCGACATCGCGTTCAAGACCACGCGTGACGAGGAAGCCCTGCGCGCCCTGTTCCCGTCGAACTACCCGCCGGCCTGATCGCCCGCCCGGCCGGCGGCGACGGCCTGATCGACGGGCAGGGCCGAGATCGCGACCAGATCGAGGCGCGCGTCCAGCCCGTCGACCGGGGCGGCGACCAGCCGCTGCAACCGGCTGCGCCGGGGCCGCCAGCCGGTGGCCTCGGCCGCGTCGACCACGCCGGCCTCGGCGAGCGCCACGGTGCCGGCGACCCGGTTGTGCTTCTCGATCTTGGCGGCCAGATTGACCGGCGCGCCGATCACGGTCAGTTCCAGCCGGCTGGCATCGCCGACCGCGCCGAACACCACCCGGCCGCCGGCGATGCCGATGCCGATCGCCACCGGCTCCTGCCCGGCCCGGCGGCGCGCATCGTTCCACAGGCCGACGGTGTCGAGCACCGCTTCGGCCGCGGCCATGGCCTGCGCGCAATGGCCGGCTTCGGGCGTGACCGCGCCGAAGGTCGCCATGATGCCGTCGCCGAGGAATTTGTCGATGGCGCCACCCTCGGCCTGGATCACCGGCACCAGCCGCGACTGGTAATCGGCCAGCAGGCTCATCAGCGCGTCCGGGGCCATCCGCTCGCTCATCCGGCTGAAGCCGCGGATGTCGATCATCATGATCGCCGCCACCCGCTCAACCCCTGATCCGGGCTGGATGGCAAGCCCGGTCTCGGCGATCCGCCGCGCGATGTCGGGGGCGAAGAACCGGGCGAGCGAGGCGCGGGCCGCCCCTTCCTCTTCGGCGCGCACCAGCATGTCGCGGGCGCGGGCCAGCCCGGCCGCCAGCACGGCGGTGACCACCAGGATCACCACGATCTTGTCGACCTCGGCGCCGATCAGCACGCGCGGGCCGCTCATATAGGCGACATAATCACGGGTGATCACCGACATGCCGCCGCCATCCCACAGCGCATAGAACAGCAATACCAGCCAGCCGGCCGCTGCCGCACCGCCCGCCAGCAGCACATAGCCCGGCTCGAACCGCAGGCAGCGCAGGGCGATGAAGATGAACACATACATCAGCGTCGGCGCCTTCAGATAGAAGGCGGCCGGCTGGTCGTACTGGATGTGGAAACTCCAGATCAGCCCGATCAGCAGCGCCATGTCGATCACCACCGACAGCGCCAGGAACCATCCCGGCAGTGGCCGGCGCCAAGCGATCCACATCCGGGTCACCGTGAACACGGTATAGATCAACAGCACCCAGGGCACCGGTTGGAACATCATGTCCGATCCACCGGCCCGGGGGCTGAAGGCATAGAGGCTGGCGAAGAGCACGATCACGCCCAGTTGCGCCCAGCCCACCACCCGTTCGGCGGCGGCCTGACTGTCGGCGATGGCGGCCTGAAGCCGCGCCGGCATGCCCCCCGGCGGTTTCCGCATCCACCCGAATGCCATCTGCCCTGCGTCGCTCCCCCTGAAGCCCGGCCGCGCCCATATGGGGCGCCCCATCTGCATCCGACCTCACGGGTCAAGACTAGGCGGTGGCACCGGCCGCGGCCACCAGAATGCGCCGGGCCGTCGACAACCGCCGGCCCGGCATCGCATGATGGCGGCCGGCCGCACGCCGGAGCATCGACACGGGAAGGCATTGCCCCATGTACCGCTTGTATATCGCCAACAAGAACTACTCGTCGTGGTCGCTGAGGCCGTGGGTGCTGATGCGGGTGCTGGGTATTCCGTTCGAGGAATGTCAGGTGCCGTTCGGCGGCACGGTCAACTGGCAGGCCTTCCGCGCCTTTTCACCCGCCGGCACCGTGCCCTGCCTGGATGATGACGGGCTGGCGGTGTGGGATTCGATCGCGATCATGGAATATCTGGCCGAGCGTCATGCCGGCGTGTGGCCGGCCGAGACCCGCGCCCGCGCCTGGGCACGGTCTGCCGCCGCCGAGATGCATGCCGGCTTCACCACGCTGCGCAGCCGCTGCCCGATGTCGTGCGGGGTGCGGGTGCGGCTGCGCGACCATCCGCCGGCACTGGCGCGCGACCTGAACCGGCTGGCCGAATTGTGGGGCGAGGGGCTGGCGCGGTTCGGCGGGCCGTTCCTGGCCGGGCCCGCCTTCACCGCCGTGGATGCCTTCTTCGCGCCGGTCGCCTTCCGCATCCAGAGCTATGGCCTGGTTCTGGGCGGTGCCGCCGATGCCTATGCCGCCCGGCTGCTGGCCTTGCCGGCGATGCGCGCCTGGTATGATGCCGGTCTGGCGGAACCGTGGATCGAGCCCGGTCATGAGGCAGAGATGGCGGCGAGCGGCACCGTGCTGCAGGATCTGCGCGCCACCGCCCGCTGACCCCGCCGGCGGCAATCCGGTGCCGCCCACCATTCACCACATCGTCAGGAGCAGGCAGTCCCGATGTCGTCCCCCATTTCCTATCGGCGCGAGATGCCGTTCGATTATGGCCGTCTGGAAACCGTGGCGCCGGGGCTGCGGCGGATCGTGGCGCGCAATCCCTCGGCCTTCACCTTTCACGGCACCGGCACTTATGTGGTGGGGGAGGGCCGCGTGGCGGTGATCGATCCGGGGCCGTATCTGCCGGAGCATGTGGCGGCACTGCTGGCGGGGCTGGGGGATGAGCGGGTGAGCCACATCCTGGTCACCCACACCCATAACGACCATTCCCCGGCGGCCGCCTTGCTGAAACAGGCGACCGGCGCCGAAAGCTGGGCCTTCGGTCCCCATGGTGCCGGTCGCGCGGGCGCGGATGGCGGCGGTGCGGCGGCGGTGGAGGAGGGCGGCGACCGTGATTTTCAGCCCGATCACCTGCTGGCCGATGGCGATGTGATCGCAGGCCAGGGCTGGACGATCGAGGCAGTGCATACCCCCGGCCATACCTCGAACCATCTGTGCTTCGGCTGGCGCGAGGCCCGGACGCTGTTCTCAGGCGATCATGTGATGGGCTGGTCGACCAGCGTCATCGCGCCGCCGGATGGCGAGATGGCGGCCTATCTGGCCAGCCTGCACAAGCTGCTGGATCGCGACGACGCGGTCTATTGGCCGACGCATGGCCCGGCGATCACCGACCCGCACCCCCATGTCCGTGCCTTCATCGCCCATCGCCAGGCGCGTGAGGACCAGATCCTGGCGGCACTGGCGGCGGGGCCGGCACGGATCATGGAGATGGTGCCCGCGATGTATCAGGGCACCGATCCGCGGCTGTTTCCGGCAGCGGCGCGGTCGGTTCTGGCGCATCTGCTGCATCTTGAGACGCGTGGATTGGTGACGGCGGGTGACGGCGCGCCGCTGGACGCCATCTGGCAGCGGGGCTGACGGCGCCGGTCAACGGACGGCGGTCCGATAGTGATAGGCGGGCAGGCTGTTGGGGGCTTCGGTGCCGGCTGGGGCTTCGGTTTCGGCCGCGCGT
The DNA here is from genome assembly GCF_014636235.1 of Tistrella bauzanensis. Taxonomy (NCBI): domain Bacteria; kingdom Pseudomonadati; phylum Pseudomonadota; class Alphaproteobacteria; order Geminicoccales; family Geminicoccaceae; genus Tistrella; species Tistrella bauzanensis. Next base: position 34,762 of record NZ_BMDZ01000047.1, on the reverse strand, counting down.
GCCTGCATACGGTGATGATCGGGTGACCGGGTGCAGGCCGGGTCGGTGGCGCGGGCATCGCCCAGAATCGCCAGCGCCTGACAGCGACAGCCGCCGAAATCGATGTCACGCCGATCGCAGGACCGGCAGGGCTCGGGCATCCAGTCCGTGCCGCGAAAGGCGTTGAAGGCCGGGGCGTCGGCCCAGATCCGATCCAGAGGATGATCGATGACCGACCAGATCTCCAGCCCCGGGATGGTCTCGGCTGCGTGACAGGGCAGCACCCGGCCCGCGGGCGTTACCGTCAGCACCATCCGCCCCCAGCCGCCCATGCAGGCCTTGGGGAAGCGGGCATAATGGTCGGGCACGACATGATCGATGGTGATCCGGCCGGCCAGATCGCGCTTCAGCGCCTCCACCTGCCGGACGGCGTCCAACGCCGCGCTACGGGTCGGCAGCAGGGCCTGGCGGTTGACCTCGGCCCAGCCGTGATACTGGGCATGGGCCACCTCCAGCCGGCCGGCGCCCAGCGCGATCGCCTGATCCACGATTGTCGCCACCCGCGCCAGATTGGCGCGATGGACGACCACGTTCACGGTCAGCGGCAGGCCCGTCTCGGTCACCCAGCCCGCCACCTGCCGTTTTCGGGCGAAGGCGCCGCTGCGACCGGCGATCCGGTCGGCGGTTGCGGGCTCGGCATCCTGGATCGATAGCTGGACATGGTCGAGCCCGGCATCGGCCAGGGCCTGAAGTCGCGCCTGCGTCAGCCCCAGCCCCGAGGTGATCAGGTTGGTGTAGAGTCCCAGCCCGGCGCAGTGGCCGACCAGCACCTCCAGATCAGAGCGGGCGGCCGGCTCGCCACCCGACAGATGGACCTGAAGCACACCCAGTGCCGCCGCTTCGCTGAACACCCGCATCCAGGTGTCGGTATCGAGTTCGGCGGCGCGTGCCTCCAGCATCAGCGGGTTGGAGCAATAGGGGCAGGCCAGCGGGCAGCGATGGGTGAGTTCGGCCAGAAGGCCCGCAGGCGCGGCCGTGGGCGGGGCGGCTGGGCGGATCGTCATGACAGCACCATCAATCGCTTGGCGACCATCTGGCCCAGCAACATGCGGGTATCGCCGGCGACCCGCTCGGGTGCTGCACCCGACAACGCCACCAGATCGGCGATGATCTGGTCCAGGGTCGCGGCACCGGTGCAGCGGCGGATAATTTCCAGCGCCACCGGGTTGGGTTCGATCAGGGTTTCCGGGGCGAGCAGGATCCAGCGGTCGCGGACGGTGTCGTGGCGCAGACGCACGCCACGCGCCAGATGCGGCCGCGCGCTTCCGGGCAGGGCGTCACCCGACGGTTCGCCGGTCATGTCCAGACCTTGGCGTCATCGGTGGGCTGCCAGGCGCCCGGCGGCGGGTGGCCGGCGACATAGGCGTGCCACAGCGCGTCCAACTGTGCCCAGAGCACATCGGTCTTGAACACCAGCGCCGCCATCACCGCCTGCTGATCGGTCGGTGTGACGGCATGACGGCGAACGTAGTCCAGGGCGAAGGCCGCGTCGCGTTCGGCCTGCGGCGGGCGGCGGGTGAAATAGGTCAGGGCCGCGCGGTCGACGAAATCGTAATGGGCGAGCATGCCGCTGACCCGCTCTCCGATCACCTGCGGCGAGAACAACTCGGTCAGGGACGAGGCGATGGCGTCGAGCAGCGGCCGTTCGGCGCAGAAATGCACATAGGCCCCGACCGCGAAACGGGTCGCCGGCAGCACGCCGCGCCCGGCCGTGACCATGGCGCGGTCCAGCCCCAAGGCGTCGGTCAGCGCAAGCCAGCGGGCGATGCCGCCATCCTCCGCCCCTGCGTCGCCCCCGCTTCCGCCACCCCGATCCTCGCCATCATGATCGGTGATCCGTTGCCGCCAGGCCCGGCGCAGCGCCGGATCGTCCATCCGGGCCAGGATGGTGGCGTCCTTGATCGGGATCCGCGATTGATAGTGATAGCGGTTCAGCGCCCAGGCCTGCACTTCCACCCGTGTGCAGGCGCCGCCATGCAGCCGGCGGTGAAAGGGATGCAGATTGTGATAGCGCGCGGCACCGATCTGGCGCAGCGCCGCTTCAAGCTGGTCGGGGGTGAGGGGGGCTTCATCCGGCGCGGTCACAGGCGGATCTCCATGCCGTCATGGGCGATCGCCCAGCCGGCGGCTTCCACCAGCCGCTGCTGCGGGGAGCTGTCGATCAGGACCGGGTTGGTGTTGTTGATGTGCATGTAAACCTTCAACGGCACGTCGATGCCCTCCAGCGCCGCCATCGATCCCAGCGGCCCATCCATCGCCAGGTGCCCCATGCGGGCGGCGGTTTTGGGCGACAGACCCAGAGCCGGCATCTCGTCATCGGTGAAGGTGGTGCCATCGAACAGCAGCAGGTCGGCACCGCGCACGCGCTCGCGGACCGCATCGGTCACCGCCGCGCAATTGGGTATGCACACCGCCCGGCTGCCGCCCGCCTGGAACAGGAAGCCCAGCACCCGGCCGTCATCGGCGGCGGTCTCGGCTGCCGTCCAGGCGGTGGTGGCGTCTTCCATATAGAGCGGCACTTTGCCGGGCACCGGAAAGGCGGTGACCGCAAGGCCGCCCGCCATCGTCACCGGCACATCCACCGGCAACGGCCGGCGGGCCACCATGTCGGGCGCCAGCACGTTGAACACGGCGTTGTCGCGCAGGATGTCCAGCGCCCGGGGGCCGGCATGGATGGTCAGGGGCTGGCGCTCCCGCAGGGTCAGCAGCCCGGCCACATGATCGATGTCGCCATTGGTCAGGATGACATCGGTGATCGGGCTGTGGCGCCGGCTGTCGGTGACCCGGGGATGCAGAGCGGGTGTGGCCAGGATCTGCGTGCGCAGATCGGGCGATGCGTTCAGCAGCACCCAATCGCTGCCATTGGCGCTGACCGCCAGGCCCGATTGGGTGCGCGGGCGCACCCGAGGATCACCGGCCCAGGCCAGCGCGCAGACCGGGCAGCGACAGTTCCATTGCGGGGAGCCGCCGCCCGCCGCGGCACCAAGAATGACGACGCGCAAGGTGAGCGCTCAGGCGTCGCTGTCTTCGGGCATGGCGATACCCGGCTGGGTATCGGCCATCTCGGCGCAGGCATAGCAGTTGATTTCCATGCCAAGGCGGGTTTCGACGATCATCGGCGTGGTCCAGGACATGAGGTCTGATCTCCGGTTCGATGGGCGCTCCCTGAAGATATGGGAACGCCCGGCGCTGTCGCCAGTCGAAACGGTCGAACGCCCGGATGGTTCCCGGCCGGAGGGCCGCTTACCCGGTCATGTCAGAGAGAGCACCGGTCAGGCCAGCGACAGCACTGCCGCGCGCGCTTCGGCCTCGGCCGCGTCTAGCGCCTCGTCGGTCACGGCTTCCACCGGCTCGCGGGTGCTGCGGCGGGCGCGCTCGCTGGCCGATTTCAACTGGCCACAGGCCGCGAGAATATCGCGGCCGCGCGGCGTGCGCACCGGCGAGGAATAGCCCTGATCGTTCAGATAGGTGGCGAAGGTGCGGATCTGGGTCCAGCTTGAGCATTCGAAGGTGGAGCCGGGCCAGGGGTTGAACGGAATCAGATTGACCTTGGCCGGCACGCCGTCGAGCAGGCGGACCAGCTCGCGCGCATCGGCCAGACTGTCGTTCACGCCCTTCAGCATGACGTATTCGAAGGTGATCCGCCGGGCATTGCTGGCCGCCGGATAGGTCCGGCAGGCCTCCATCAACTCGGCGATCGGATATTTGCGGTTGATCGGCACCAGCATGTCGCGGACGTCATCGGTGACCGCGTGCAGCGACACCGCCAGATTGACGCCGAGTTCCTCGCCGCAGCGCCGCATCATCGGCACGACGCCAGAGGTGGACAGCGTGATCCGGCGGCGCGACAGGGCCACACCCTCGCCATCCATCACGATCCGCATCGCCTTGGCGACGGCATCGAAATTATACAGCGGCTCACCCATGCCCATCAGCACGATGTTCGAAATCAGCCGGTTGGCATCGGTCGGGGTCGGCCATTCGCCGAGCTGATCGCGGGCGACCAGCATCTGCGCCGTGATCTCGGCGGCCGACAGGTTGCGCACCCAGGTCTGGGTGCCGGTGTGGCAGAACTTGCAGGTGAGCGTGCAGCCCACCTGAGACGACACGCACAGCGCGCCGCGTCCGTCATCGGGAATGTGGACGGTTTCCACCTCGCGGCCGTCGGCGAAGCGCATCAGCCATTTCGCCGTGCCGTCGGTGGACCGCTGATCGGCGGTGATCTCGGGCCGGCCGATCACGAAGTGATCGGCCAGTTTCGCCCGGAACGCCTTGGGCACGTTCACCATGTCGTCGAAGCTGCGGGCGCCGCGGAAATACATCCAGTGCCACAACTGCTTGGCGCGAAACGGCTTCTCGCCCAGCGCCGCCATTTCGGCTTCGAGCTCGGACCGTTCCAGCCCGATCAGCGTGCGCCGACCATCGCCCGGCACCAGGGTGGCGGGGGCGGTGGTCTGCGCGATCTTCTCGGCCGCACCCATGCGCCGCGCCGAGGCTGCGATCGCGGGGGAGACGGTGGCGCCTTCAGGCGCCGGCTGGACGATGACGGTCATGGCGTTGTGTGGTTACTCAAAGGTTGGAGATGAGGGGGTTGGAGATGAGGGGGTTGGAGATGAGGGGCGCCGCGCGGCTCAGCCGCACTTGCTGATTTCGGTGACCCCGGCCGTGACGCCCGACAGGCTGTAGGTATCGGTGGTGGTGACATCGCCCTGGCGGGCGGTGCCCTTGACCACCATCGTGGCGCCGCCACGCATGGCGTCGAGCAGGCGGCGGTCGGTGTCGGCGTCACGCGCCCAAGCGGCCTCGCCATCGGTGAACAGGCGGAAATTGTTGCCGCCGATGGTGACCGCGACTTCGGTGCCCGGCTTGTAGGCATAGCCCGCGAACACGCTGACCTCGGTGACCATCCGGCCGCCGCTGTTGCGGCGGTTGACCATCACGCGGGCATCGCCGCGGCCCTTCACCTCACCCTGGCGTTGCTTCGGCGGGCTCGCGATCCAGCATGATGTGGTCTTACCCGAGCCGGATTTGAAGCCGGTCCAGTCGCCGAAGGTGCCAAGCAGGCTGATCTCCTGCGCGGCGGCGGGCGCCATGCCGGCCACAGGCATGGCGACGACGGCGAACACGAGGGCGGCGGATGCCAGCGCAAGACGGCGGAAGGTGGAGGCGGAAGGACGGTTCATCTGGTCACCGGTATCTGGTGGACCCGCTGGAGCGGAAGCGGGTGCCCGGGCGGAGGGCGGCGAATGAGGCGGGTGAGACCCGGAAAGACTGGTTCCGGAGCCCGGGGATTTCAAGCACATGCTGGTCGATGTTCAACGCGCGGCATGACGGTTACAGTATCACGGGCGGCAATCACGGCCCACCATCCAACCGATATCGCGCGGCCACGGGGCCGATCCCTTGATCAGCGGATCGAGCCCCGCCATATCTGCCACGATACAGAGGTGGTCTCGCCGGGCCGCCATCCGCTGCCGTCATCCGATGAATGATGACAGGCTGATCCGGATGCAGACCCGGTCGGGACGTGTGGCCGACGATTGTCGTGATACCGGGCGCGTGGTGGTATGCTGCGGGCCGTGCCGGGGCGGCATCGGGACCAGAGCATGATTCCGGCGCCCGCCGGAGACGACTTATCGCACAGGCCCATAATTGTTTTCAAGGACCGGCAACCATGGCGTATGACACCCGCAGGGCATATGGCGCAGGATCGGGGGCGGCCGGGACGCAGGCCGCCGCCTTCGATGCCGGTTTGCGCGCCTACATGCTCGGGATCTACAACTATATGGCGTCGGCGCTGCTGCTGACCGGCATCGTGGCGGTGGCGGTGGCCAACACCCCGGCCGTCTATGAAGCGATCATGGGCACGGGCCTGCGCTGGGTGGCGATCCTGGCGCCGCTGGGCTTCGTGATCGCGCTGTCGGCCGGTATCAACCGGTTCAGCCGCGGCACCGTGCAGGTGCTGTATTGGCTGTATGCGGCATCGGTCGGCGTGTCGCTGTCGACCATCTTCATGGTCTACACCGGATCGAGCATCGCGCGGACGTTCTTCGTCACCGCCGCCGCCTTCGGCGCGCTCAGTCTTTACGGCTATACCACCAAGCGGTCGCTGTCGGGCTGGGGCTCGTTCCTGTTCATGGGGTTGATCGGGATCATCCTGGCCAGCGTGGTCAACATGTTCCTCGGCTCCACCATGCTGCAATTCGTGGTGTCGGTGGCCGGCGTGCTGATCTTCGCGGGGCTGACCGCCTATGATACCCAGCAGTTGAAGCAGATGTACGCCGCCAACATGGATGGCGAGACCGCCGGCAAGCTGAAGGTCATGGGCGCGCTCAGGCTGTATCTCGACTTCCTGAACATGTTCATGCTGCTGTTGCAGTTCATGGGCGGCCAGCGCAACTGAGTGACTGCCCGCATCTGTGATATGATGGAACGGCCCGCAGCAGATATGTTGCGGGCCGTTTCCATTCAGCCGCCATCACCGGTGCCATCATGACCTTCAGCCGCCGAGACCGCTTCCGCCTGCGCCTGCTGCTGATGGTCGTTCTGATCGGCGTGCTCGACGGCGGGCTGTACAGCTTCAGCTATGGTGTCGGGTTCGAGACCCAGGCGCGCGGCATCATCAGCGGTCTGCTGATCGCCCTGCCGATCGGCTTGTGGGAAACCTGGATATCGCAGATGGCCTTCGGCCGGTTCGTGCGCCGGCAGCGGGCGGTGATCACGGTTGCCATCAGCAGTCTGATCTATCTGTCGGCCATCCTGTTCGGGATTCATACCGGCGCCGTGATGTTCCATGACGACGAAGCGGCCGACGGGCTGATGGGCGTGTTTTCCGACGAAAGCTTCGCCTTCGCGATCGCCATCTCGCTGCTGATGAACATGGTGTTCCAGCTGCGCCGCATGATGGGGCCGGATGTGCTGATGCAGTTTCTGACCGGCCGCTATCATCACCCGCGTGAGGAAGAACGCGCGATCCTGTTTCTGGACATCCGCGGCTCGACCGCGATTGCCGAGCAGATCGGCGCCATCCGCTTCCTCGATTTCCTGAACCGGTTCTATGCCGATCTGTCGGAGCCGATCCTTGAGACCGGCGGCCAGATCTATCGCTATGTCGGCGATGAGATCATCGTGACCTGGGATCTGGACAAGGTGGCGCGCACCGGTGGCTGCTTCCGGCTGCTGCAACTGGCCGAGGCGGTGATCGCGGAACGCAGCCTTCAGTATCAACAGGTCTTCGGCGCGGTGCCGCGCTGGCGTGCGGGGCTGCATTGCGGTGTGGTCGCCGTGGGTGAACTGGGCGACATCCGTCAGGAAATCGTGCTGCTGGGCGATGCGGTGAACGTGACCGCCCGGCTGGTCGACCATGCCCGTGACACCGGCGAGGATGCGGTCGCCAGCGCCGATCTGGTGGAACGGATGGCGGCGGCGCCGCTGATGCCGATGCGGCTGCTGGGGGCGGTGGATATCCGCGGCCGGCGCGAACCGCTCAGGGTCTACGCGCTGGGGGCGCTGCCGCCGAACCGGACGGCCAAGGGCATCGCCGCCGATCCCGCGCGGGGGGGCGTGTCGGCCACCGCCTGACAAGTCCGCGAAAGCCGTGCCGTTGATCCGGCGGTTGTGGTGCGGCGATGCCGGGCATGCCAGGATGAGACCGCATCATCCCATTCGATGAAGGGAACCTCATGACGCAGATCCGGAAAATTCCCGTGCTTGTCACCGTCGCCATGCTGCTTGTATCGGCAGGTGGCGTCGCCAGCGCCCAGAGTTTTGATGCGCAGGCGCTGCCGGGACTGTCTCCGGGATCGCGCGATGCCGTCGCGAAGGACGCCGCTGATGCACCTGCCGGGCTTTACACGCTCGCCATTTCCCCCACCGGGCGGTGGGAAGCGTCGGCAGCGAAGAACCGGTCGACTGAAGAGCGCATTGCCAATGTGCTGCAGCGATGTGAGCATCGCGAGCAGGCGCCGTGCATTCTGGCGGTTGTCGACGGCCGGGCGACAGGGGAGACATCACCCCGGGCCAGCGGGCTCACCTATCCCGACGCCTTCGAGCTTGCCGCTGTTCCCTTCATCCGCGAGGGCGTCCGGTCGGCGATCGACGACAAGTTCATGAGGCGGCCCGATCATCGCGCGCTGGCGATCAATCGTCACGGCACTTGGGGTTCGTCCTATAACCGGTCGAGCGCCGACGATGCGGCAAAGGGCGCGATCGAGAACTGCGCGAAGAACGGCCGCGACTGTTTCCTCTATGCGATTGACGACAAGGTGGTCTTCACCCGCGAAACCGTGATCCGACCCTGACAGGTCACTATGTCTGCCCGCCCGGTGCTGCGCCGAACAGGTCCGGCGTCGCCGGTGCCGCGTCGGTGGCGGCATGGGCGATCAACGCCGGTGGCGGCAGGGCCGCCAGCCGGGCCAGCGCCTCGGCGGCGCCGGTCGACGGGTCCAGCCACAGGCCAGCGAATGGATGGGCATGGCTGTCAGCCGCCCCATCCCCATTGGCCAGTGCCGGCATGCGCGGGTGAATATGGGCGATTGCCGGTGCCGCGGCGCGAGTGATGACGGTGAAGGCCGGCCGGCCGGCGGCGTCGCGGCCATAGAGCCCGGCCATCAGCACGAGCCCGCCATCGGCCAATCCAAGCCGCAGCCGGCCCTGGCCGCGACCTTCCAGCCAGGCGGTTGCCGGCACCAGGCAGCGCCGGCCCAGATGCGGGCGGAAGCTCGGGGCCTCGTCCAGCCGCTCGATCCGGGCGTTGAACAGAGGGCTGCCATCCCAGGGCGCCGGCCAGCCCCAGGGCACCCGTGCGACGACGATCGCGCCCTGGTTATCGACCAGCACCACCGGCGCCCGGTCGGTGGGTCTGACGACGGCGGTCGGGACGACGGCCGCCGTGTCGGCAAGGCCAGGGGGCAGGGCCGGTGGCGCGCCGAGCATTCGTGCGAGCATCGCCTTCAGCTCGGCGGCGTTGACGCTGAGTTCATAGCGCGAGCACATCCGGTCCGCCCCCGTTCGCCGATGCCTCAGTCGGCCGAAAGATCCAGCAGGGCGCGGCCGGTCATGCCGCCGGCCAGAATCCGGGCCAGGGCCTCGTCCAGCCCCGACAGGCCGATCTTGTGGACCAGGGCGCCGGTGAGATGCGCATGCTTCAGATCGCCGGCCATCCGGTCCCACAGCGCCACGCGCGGCGCCATCGGGCAATAGACCGAGTCGATGCCCAGCAGGTTCACGCCGCGCAGGATGAAGGGCAGCACGGTGGTCTCGACCTTCACGCCGCCGGTCAGGCCGCTGACCGCGACCGAGCCGCCATAGCGGGTGGTCGACAGCGCCCGTGCCAGGGTGGCACCGCCCACCGGATCGACCACCGCCGCCCATAGCTGGCTGTCGACCGGCTTGCCGGCCGTGGCGAGGGTCTGGCGGTCGACGATGGCGGCGGCCCCCAGGCTCTTCAGATAATCGGCCGCATCGGCCTTGCCGGTGCCGGCATGGACCTCATAGCCCAGCCCGGCCAGCATGGCGACGGCATGGCTGCCGACGCCGCCGGTGGCGCCGGTCACCAGCACCGGCCCCTGATCGGGCTTGAGGCCGTTCTCTTCCAGCCGGCGCACCGACAGGGCGGCGGTGAAGCCGGCGGTGCCGAAGGCCATCGCCTCTTCGGCCGACAGGCCGGCCGGGCGCTTCACCACCCAGTCGGCCTTCACCCGGGCAAGCTCGGCGAAGCCGCCATCATGGGCGACGCCGGTCTCGAACCCGGTCACCAGCACCTCGTCACCCTCGGCGAAGCGCGGATCGCGGCTTTCGGTGACCGTGCCGGCCAGATCGATGCCCGGCACCAGCGGATAGCGTCGGGCGACACCGCCCTTGGCCAAGGTCGCCAGCCCGTCCTTGTAATTGACGCTCGACCAGGCGACGCGGATGGTGACCTCGCCCTCCGGCAGATCGCTGGTCTCGCGGCGGGTGACCTCGCGGGTGATGCGATCATCCTGGCGGTCGATGACGAAGGCGCGATAGCGTGTGGACATGGCGGGGCGTTTTCCTCGGGCGATGATTGGGCGGCTGCCCGAAAGGGTAGACAAGTGTCGCCGTGGCCCGCAAGTGCCGCCTGTTCGGGCCACGCATTCCCTGTCGCCTCTCGCATTCCGCCGTACTCGTGCCATATCAGGTCGCATGTCATTCACGCCCGCCCCGGTCGCAACCGACCCCGCAGATCCCTCCGTGGCCATGCCGCAGCATGGCCGGCGGCGTCGTCGGCTGGGTCTGATCGCCAAGATCGCCATCACGCTTGCGGCGCTGGCGCTGGCCCTGCCGGATGCGCGCGCGCGCGACGTGGTCGACCGGCTTGCCACCACCGATCCGGGCTGGATTCTGGCCGCGATCGGCATCGTCTTTGCGCAGACGGTCATATCGGCGCTGCGCTGGCGGCGGGCGGCCCGGGCGACCGGCATCGTGCTGCGCGGCCGCACGGCCCTGCGGGCTCTGCTGGTCGCCAACGGGCTTGGGCAGGCGCTGCCGGCCTCGATCGGCACCGATGCCGCGCGGATCGGGCTGGTCCGGCGGCCCGACCGGCCGGTGGCGGCGCTGGTCTCAGGCGTGGTGCTCGACCGGCTGGCGGGGCTGATGGGGCTGGCGATCGCGGCGGCGGTGGCCCTGGCGCTGCTGCCGGCGCTGGGCATCGCGGCGGCGACATCGGAACGGGCCCCCGGTCTGGCCCTGCTGCCGGTGGCGGCGGCGCTGATCGGGCTGGCGCCGGTGCTGGCGGCAGGGCTGCTGGCCCGTCGGCAGCGGCGCCGACGAAAGCGACGCCGTGTCCGGCCGCTCGATCCCACCAGTCGCCGGGCCCGGTTGGGTGCCGGGGCCGACCGAGTGCTGCGCGATCTGCGGCGGCTGGCCCGCAGGCCACGGCTGGCGCTGGCGCTGCTGGCGCCGACGCTGGTGATCCACAGCCTGACCGGGCTCGCCTTCTGGGCGGTGGCCCAGGCGCTGGGGCTGGGGCTGGAACCGGTGGCCGGCATGGCGCTGGGGGTGTTGCTTGCCACCGCCGCCACCCTGCCGATCGCGATTGCGGGCTGGGGTGTGCGGGAAGGGGCGGCGGTGACCCTGCTGCCGCTGGCGGGCATCGCCACCGCCGATGCCTTCGCGGCCTCGGTCGCCTTCGGGCTGATGCTGCTGCTGGCGGGCGCCGCCGGCCTTGGGGCCTGGCTGCTGCCATCAGGTGACGGCCGACGCTGATGGCGCGGTCTGCCGGCCTTGCGCGGCTCGCATGCGCGGCAGCGGTCTGGCGTCGCGACGCGTTTCCTGCTATAGCCCCGCCATCTCGCTCCCGGCTTGAGACAAGCCATTGATCCATCAAACGGAGGCCCTCCGGATGGCACCCGCCGGCACTCGCATTTCGCGCGCCCTGATCTCGGTGTCCGACAAGACCGGTCTGGTCGATTTCGCCCGCTACCTTGTGGACAGCGGCGTCGAGATCCTCTCGACCGGCGGTTCCGCAAAGCTGCTGCGGCAGGCCGGCCTGCCGGTCGTCGACGTCGCCGACATGACCGGTTTTCCCGAAATGCTCGACGGCCGGGTGAAGACCCTGCATCCCAAGGTGCATGGTGGCATTCTGGGCCGGCGTGACCTCGTCACCCATCGCGACGCCATGGCCGAGCACGAGATCGACGCGATCGATCTGGTGGTGGTGAACCTGTATCCGTTCGAGGCGACGGTGGCCGCCGGTGCCGGCTGGGACGAGGTGATCGAGAATATCGACATCGGCGGACCGGCCCTGATCCGCGCCGCGGCCAAGAACCATGATTTCGTGACCGTGGTTGTCGATGCGGCCGATTACGCCCTGGTGCGGGCGGATATGGCGGTCAATCGCGGCGCCACCACGCCGGAGCTGCGCCGCGCTCTGGCGGGTCGCGCCTATCGCCGCACCGCGGCCTATGACACCGCCATCGGCCGTTGGTTCGCGGAACAGGCCGAGGATGCCCTGCCCGAGCGGCTGACGGTGGGCGGCAATCGCGGCCAGATGCTGCGCTATGGCGAGAACCCGCACCAGTCGGCGGCGTTCTACACCACCGGCGAAGACCGCCCCGGTGTCGCCTCGGCGCGCCAGTTGCAGGGCAAGGAGCTGTCCTACAACAACCTGAACGACACCGACGCCGCCTATGAGCTGGTGGCCGAATTCGACCGGCCGGCGGTGGCGATCATCAAGCATGCCAACCCCTGCGGCGTCGCCGAGGGGGCCGATCTGACCGCGGCCTATGCGGCGGCGCTGGCCTGCGACCCGGTCTCGGCCTTCGGCGGTATCGTCGCGGTCAACCGGCCGCTCGACGAGGCGCTGGCGGTGGAAATCGCCAAGATCTTCACCGAGGTGATCATCGCGCCCGAGATCACGCAAGCCGCGCGCGCGGTGTTCGCGGCCAAGAAGAACCTGCGGGTTCTGGAAGCCGGCCGGCTGCCCGATCCGGCGGCGCCGGGGCTGGCGGTGCGCTCCATCGCCGGCGGTCTGCTGGTCCAGACCCGCGACGGCGGCCGCATCGGCCGCGACGATCTGCGGGTGGTGACGAAGCGCAACCCGACCGCTCAGGAGCTCGACGATCTGCTGACCGCCTTCCGGGTCTGCAAGCATGTGAAGTCGAACGCGATCGTCTATGTCAAGAACGGTGCCACGGTCGGCATCGGCGCCGGCCAGATGAGCCGGGTCGACAGCGCCCGCATCGCCGCCCGCAAGTCGGAAGACGCGGCCCAGGCCCAGGGCCTGACCGGCCGGCTGACCGACGGCTCTGTGGTCGCCTCGGACGCCTTCTTCCCCTTCGCCGACGGCCTGCTGGCGGCGGTGGCCGCCGGTGCCACCGCGGTCATCCAACCCGGCGGCTCGGTCCGCGACGACGAGGTGATCAAGGCCGCCGACGAGCATGGCCTGGCCATGGTCTTCACCGGCATGCGCCATTTCCGGCATTGATCAGCCGCCATTGTTCGGCGTCTCCACGACGACAAACCCCCCGGCTTGCAGGCGCGAGCCGGGGGTTTTTGTGTGGGCGAGAGGTTGGAATGACGAGGCGTGGTCACGCAGCGCTGCCGTGCTTGAGGCGTCTCAGGATATCCGACACCAGATTGGCACTGGCGGCGCTCTGGATGACAACGTCGACCGGCATCCGGTCTTCGAGCATAGGGTGCGGGCGGACAAGGAACCGTCCTGCTGCCTCCACGTCTTTCCACACCGTCAGCGCTTCGCTCCACATCTGTGTGAGCCGCGCGCTTTGCGCTCTCCGCTCCTCCTTGTCAGACGACAATCCGTGCGCGATCCGTGCGGTCAGGGTCACAGCGGACGGTGCCCCTCCATGCAGATCCAGACCTGAAAGTTGAGTGAGATCAGGGACCATTGTGCTTGGCATCCGCCATTGCTCAAGATCTCGAAATGATATGCTTCGAAGTGAAGGAGGTAAATGGGCGATACTTTGAGACAGCGGGACCAAAGGGCTTCATATCACCAGTCATCAAGAAATCCAGGGCAAAAAAAGCCGGCCCTTACACGGTAACGTGCAGAGGGGCCGGCGCTGTTCATTAAAGATAGAGCGATCCTGTATCGCCGGGCAAGATTGAAAGTGTTGTTATCCTTGCAAAGCCCGGCCGCGCCGCTATCCCCCCGCCAGCGCGGTCAGGCGGCGGGCGGCGACGATGAGCATGGCGAGAGTGATGGCGGGGGCCGAGAGCACCTCGTCGACGGCCGAGGCGGCGCGGGCGAGGGCGCCGGTTTCGGCTGTGGCCCAGACCTCGACATCGCCGCCGGGATCGCGGGCGAAGATGGTGGCGGTGGCGCGGCGCTGGACGCCATAGAGATCGTCGATGACGCTGGTCACCGCCAGCCGTTCCCACGGGTCGTCGACGACGATCGCGCGCGCGGCATGACGCAGGGCATGCAGCCGCAGGCGCGGGTCGACGGCGTAATAGACCGGTGCCACCCGGTCGACCGGCAGGTTCAGGGTTTCCGACAGGGCCGCCAGATCGAAGGCCGAGACCAGCGATCCCATCTGCGACAGCTTGTGCGCCGCCTGATCATCCAGCCCGTCGGCGGCGAGGCGGCCGGCATCGGTGCCGATCGCCGCCGCCACCTCGGACGGCAGCACCTGATCCAGCACCGCCGACAAGCGGGTGGCCGTGGGCTGGAAGCGGGCGATGACCTCGCCGATGGTGGCGGCGCGGCCGCCGCGCACCAGCAGCCAGCGCATGGCCTGGGTCAGCCGCCGCGACAGCCGGTCCAGCGCCTCAAGCCGTCGGGCCGGCAGCATCCGGCCCTCGGCCTCGTCGAGTGCCGACCACAGCCGCTTCAGGTCCAGCACGTCGCGCGCCACCACATAGGCGCGCAGGATCTCGGCCGGACCCTGGCCGGTCTCGTCGGCCAGTTCGCGTGCAAGGCATGGGCCGCCACGATTGACCATCTCGTTGACCAGATGGGTGGCCAGGATCTCGCGGCGCAGCGGATGATCGGCGATATGGTCGGGAAAGCGGGCGGCGATCGGCTGTGGGAAATAGGATTGCAGATCCGCGACCAGCGCCGGATCGTCGAGCAGCGGATCCTCGGCGACTGCGTGGGTCAGTTCGATCTTGGCATAGGCGAGCAGCACCGACAGTTCGGGCCGGGTGAGCCCCAGCCCGTCGCGGGCACGGCGGGCAAGCTCCGCCTCGTCGGGCAGGCGTTCAAGCTGGCGGTCGAGCACGCCGGCCGCCTCCAGTCCGCGCAGCAGCCGGGCATGGCGATCCAGCCGGTGGAATGCCTCGCGCCGCTCGACCGACAGCACCTGGTTCTGAAGTTCGTTGTTGGCGAGCACCAGGCCTGCGACCTCTTCGGTCATCTCGCCCAGCAGCAGATCGCGCTGCTTGCGGGTCATGTCGCCCGCCTCCAGCACCGCGCCCAACAGGATCTTGATGTTGACCTCGTGGTCGGAACAGTCGACACCGCCGGAATTGTCGATGGCATCGGTGTTGATCCGGCCGCCGGCCAGCGCGTATTCGATCCGGGCGGCCTGAGTGAAGCCCAGATTGGCACCCTCGCCGACCACCCTGGCGCCAAGCTCGGCCGCGGTCACCCGCAATGCGTCGTTGGTGCGGTCGCCGGCATCGGCATCGCGTTCGTGGGTGGCGCGCACGAATGTGCCGATGCCGCCGAACCACAGCAGGTCGACGGGCGCCTTCAGCATGGCCCGGATCAGTGCCGCGGGCGCGATCCGGGTCTCGGTGATGCCCAGCAGCGCGCGGATTTCGGGTGTCGTCTCGACGGTCTTGGCGCTGCGGTCATAAACCCGGCCGCCGGGTGAGAGCACCGCCGGATCGTAATCGCCCCAGCCTGAGCGGGCGGCGGTGAACAGCCGCGCGCGCTCGGCGAAGCTCCGCGCCGGATCGGGGGCGGGGTCCAGGAAGATGTGCAGATGGTTGAAGGCGCCCACCAGCCGCAGGCTTTCAGACCTGAGCAGGCCGTTGCCGAACACATCGCCGCCCATGTCGCCGACGCCGATCACCGACACCGGATCGGACTGGACATCCACGCCGGCCTCGTGGAAATGCCGGCGCACCGACACCCAGGCACCGCGCGCGGTGATCGCCATCTTCTTATGGTCATAGCCGGCCGATCCGCCTGAGGCGAAGGCATCGCCCAGCCAGAAGCCGCGTTCTTCGGCAATGCCGTTGGCGATGTCGGAAAAGCTGGCGGTGCCCTTGTCGGCCGCAACCACCAGATAGGGGTCGTCGCCGTCGCGGCGGTGGACCGACACCGGCGGCATCAGCGCGCCGGCCTTCAGATTGTCGGTGATGTCGAGCATGCCGCCGACGAAATCGCGATAGCAGCCGATCACCTCCGCCTGAAGCTCCGGCCGGGTCGCGGGGGGCCGCTTGACGATGAAACCGCCCTTGGCGCCGGTCGGCACGATCACCGCGTTCTTGACCATCTGGGCCTTCATCAGCCCCAGAATCTCGGTGCGGAAATCTTCCAGCCGGTCGGACCAGCGGATGCCGCCACGGGCGACCCGGCCACCGCGCAGATGCACCGCCTCCACCCGCGGCGAATAGACGAAGATCTCGCGGAACGGCCGGGGCGGCGGCAGGTCGGGCAGGGCCGCGCCATCCAGCTTGATCGCCAGCACCGGCCGGTGGCCGCCATCGCCGTTGCGCAGATAGGCATTGGTGCGCAGGGCGGCCAGCACCACATCGCGATAGCGGCTGAGGATGCGGTCCTCGTCGACATTGACCACCGCGTCAAGGCCCTGGGCAATCGCGTCGACCAGCCGTGCCGCCTCGGCCTCGGCGGTATCGGATGCCGAACCGGTGGCATGGCGGGTGGGATCGAGCCGGGCGTGGAACAGCTGCACGATCAGCCGGGCGATGTCGCCATGCCGGGTCAGGGTCTGTTCAACGGTGCTCTGCGCGAAGGGCAGGCCGATCTGGCGCATATAGCGATACAGCGCCCGCAGGATCACGACCTCGTCGGCGGTGAGGCCGGCGCGCAGCACCAAGGCGTTGAAGCGGTCGTTCTCCACCTCGCCGCGCCAGACCCGGGCCAGGGTTTCTTCCAGCAACGGCCCCAGCCGCGCCGGGTCGAAGGCCGCGCCATGCAGGTCGATCAGCCCGAAATCATGCAGCCAGGCGATGGCGCCGCCGGCGTCGGCGTCCTCGATCGGATAGGGCTGTTCGTCGATCACCCGGAAGCCCAGATTCTCGATCATCGGCAGCACGTCGGACAGCGCGATCGGGCCGCCGGGGCGGGCCAGTTTCAGGCGCAGCGCCGCCGAGGTGTTGCCGCCGACAGGGGTATAGAAGGCGATGGCGATCGCCGCCGGGTCGTTGCCCAGGGCATCCAGCCTCAGCAGATCGGCAACGCCGTGCTCGGGCCCGAAGCGTTCGGCATAATGCGCCGGCAAGCCTCGGCCGGGGCCGCGCCACAGGGCGAGGCCGCGTTCCTCGCCGACCGCATCGACCAGCGCTTCGCGCAGTTCATCCGACCAGCCGCGCACCAGCCGGGCCAGCCGGCGTTCCAGCGCCGCCACATCCACCGCCGGCACCTCGTCTTCCGGCGCCACCATCAGCACGAAGCGCAGCCGGGCGAGCGGTGCTTCGGAAATCTGCGCCTCGGCCAGTTCGGCCGCCTCCTCGGCCAGCGTGCCGCCGGTCGCGGCCTCAAGCTCGGCCAGGATCCGCCGGCGCAGCCGGCCGTCGAAGGCGTCGCGCGGCACATAGATCAGCGCGCTCCAGAACCGACCGAAGGCGTCGCGGCGCAGGAACAGCCGGAGCCGCTGGCGCAATTGAAGCTTCAGGATGCCCAGCGCGTTGGCCAGCAGGTCGTCTTCGCCGATCTGCAGCAATTCGTCGCGCGGATAGGTTTCCAGCACATTCAGCAGCGCCTTGGCGTCGTGGCCGCCGGCGGCGAAGCCGGCACGCGCGACGATGCTGGCCACCTTGCGCCGGATCAGCGGGATCGCGCGCGGGTTGCTGTGATAGGCAACCGAGGTGAACAGGCCCAGAAACAGCCGCTCGCCTTCAACCGTGCCGTCGGGGCCATAGGTCTTGACGCCGATATAATCCATCGGTGCCGCGCGGTGGACGGTGGCGCGGAACCGCGATTTGGTGATGGTGACCGGATCGGGGCCGAAGGGGGTGTCGGTGGTATGGATCGTGAAACCGGCCAGCCCGCGCGGCCGCTCGCGGCCGCTGTCGTCGGTGCGGCCATCCATCACGCCCAGGGTTTTCACCACATCCACCCGCCGCTGGCCGTGCTCGTCGGCGGCGGCGAAGCGGCAGTCCTGAAAGCCCAGGAAGGTGAAGTTGTCGTCGCGGATCCAGCGCAGGAAGGCCGCATGCTCGCTCGCGATATCATCGGGCAGCGTGGTGTCGGGCAGGGCCTCGATATCGGCGATGGCGCGGTCGATCTCGTCGCGCATCTGGCGCCAGTCGTCGACCGCCAGCGCCACATCGCCCAGGATCTCGACCAGCCGGCCGCGGATCCGGGCCAGGGCCTCGGCATCGGGCTGGCGGGTCACCTCGATCAGCATGAAGCTCTCGCGCAGCACCCGGCCCGGCTGGTCTTCGCCGTCTCCGGTGTCGCCATCGGTGGCCGCAATGCCCAGATAGCGGCCATCATCGTCGCGGCGCAGGGTGACGATCGGATGGATCAGCCCATGCAGCGCCAATCCCATCTGGTTCAGGGCCGCGACCACGCTGTCGACCAGGAAGGGCCGGTCGTCGGTGTTGATCATCACCACGCTGTGGCGGCTCTGCCAGCCATGGCGGTCGATATCGGGGTTGAACACATCGACCAGCGTCTCGCCGGGGTGGCGTGTGCGGGCAAAGGCCATGTGGCCGAGCGCGGCACCGGCCAGCCGGCGGGCGCCGCCGGCCGGCAGTTCATCCAGCCCGCCGGCGTAATAGGCCCGGATGAATGCCATTGCGTCGCGCGCACCGTCACCGGCCATGCGGGTTTCGATCAGCGCCGCGATCGCGTCCATCGGCACGGCTCCGGTGTCGTCGACACCGGCTTGGGTGGCCTCCGGCATATTTCCTCCCCTTCGGGCTTTTTCTGGTGGCGTCCGGCCGGGGGGCCGGTGCCTTTGCCGCCGTTAAGGGTGGGGTCGAACGGCGTTCGGTACAAGCACGGGACGATGACGGATCAGCTGATTCTGCATTACTCGGCGCCCAGGCGGCAGGCGGCGGCGATGCCGGCGGCCGTGGCCCGTGCCGAGGGCGTGATACCGCCCAGTGTCGCGGAGGCGAAGCCGGTCCAGTCGCCATAGCCCACCAGCCACAATCGCGGCTCGTCGAGGGCCCGGTTGCCATCGACGGCAATCTGCCCGGCCGCGTTCGCAAGCCTCAATGGCGCCAGACAGGCCAGTGCCGGCCGGAAGCCGGTGCACCAGATGACGGCATCGGCCTTAACCATGCGACCATCGACCAGTTCCGCGCCCCGTGGCCGCAGGCGGCGGATCGGTCCGGCGCTGACCAGCCGGCCGCGGTCGCGCGCCGCCCGCACCGGCGGCACCATCACGATCGATTGAAGCCCGCCCACCAGCGGCGCAGGCGGGGTATCGCCGCGCGACAGGGCGACGGCGCGGGCGCGGGCGCGCTGGAACAGGGCGCGGCCATCCAGGTCGTCGGGCAGCAGATGCGGCGGATGTTCGGTGATCCAGGTGCAGCGGGCGACGCCCGACAGATCGGCCAGGATCTGGGCGCCGGAATTGCCGCCGCCGATGATCAGCACATCCAGGCCACTGAAACGGTCCGGGCGGTCGTAGTGGGCGGAATGCAGCATCAGGCCCTGAAAATCGCCCGCCCCCTCGATGTCGGGGATCACCGGTGCCGACCATGTGCCGGTGGCCGCCACCACCTGCCCGGCCCGCAGGTTCAGGCCGGGGCCGGTGAGCCGCAATCCGGCGCCATCGGTGGCACGGCTGACGCCGGTGACGGTGACCGGCCTGCGGATGTCGAAGCCATAGCGGGTTTCATAGGCGGCCAGATAGGCGATGACCTCAGGGCGGGTGGGAAAGCCGCCATCGGCAGCCGGTGGCATCGGCCAGCCAGGCAGGGTGTTCGCCTCGGCCGGCGAGAACAGACGCAGGCTGTCCCAGCCATGAACCCAGGCACCGCCGGGGCCGGCCCCTGCATCCAGCAGCAGTGGGTCGATGCCGGCCCGCTTCAGGAACCAGGCGACGGCCAGCCCCGACTGCCCGGCACCGATGATCGCGACCGGCACCACGGTGGCTTGCGGGCCTGTCGCCATCACGTGAGCCGCCGTCCTGGCCGGCCGATCACGGCGGCGATCCAGAATCCGGCGGCGATGAGCACCGATCCGGCGGTCAGTACCGGCATCACCGTGTCATAGGACTGCCCCATCCCCCACAGCATCGCGGCCCCCGCCGGGGCCAGGGCCTTGGCGATCAGGCTGGGGGCGGTGAGCGCGCCGTTGACGGCACCGTAAGCTTCCGGCCCGATCATCTCGGGCACGGCGAGCCCCCGCACGATGGTCATGATGCCGTTTGCGGCGCCATAGAGCACGGCCACCACCGCGATGGCCCAGAAGCCGGGCGGCGCCAGCCACAGCAGCAGCAGGGCGGCCGGGAACACGGCGACCACGCCCATGCCGATCAGCCGCACCGATGCGCGCGGCGCCAGCACCCAGATCGCGATCCGGCCGGCCACCTGTGCGGGGCCGATGATCGCCATGGCGGTGACGATGGCCGTGGTGGCAAAGCCGCGTTCGGCCAGCAGCGGATAGAGATGAAAGGTGAAGGCCGAGAACACCGCGGCATAGGCGGTGAACGACAGCGCCAGCGCCCAGAACACCGGCCGGCGCAGGGCCAGACGCAGTGCGCCACCACCGGCGGTGCCACTGGCCATGGCGGCCGGACGCGCCGGGGCCGCGCCGGGCCCGGCCCGGCCCCGGCGGTCGATCACCCAGGCATAAAGCGGCGCCGAGACCAGAAGGTTGATCAGCCCCAGCACGACCAGTGTGTTCCGCCAGCCCAGATGGTCGAGCAGGAGCTGGATCAGCGGAATGAACACCGTGCTGGCGAAACCGCCCCAGAGGGTCAGCGCGGTGATGCCGCGCCGGGCCTGAAGCGGCCCGGTGCGGCGGGCGACCACCGCGAAGGCCGGCTCATACAGCGTGGCGGCCTGCATCACGCCCAGACCGGCCAGGATCAGATACAGCGCCATCAGGCTGTCGATGCCCGACCAGACAAAAAGCAGCAGCCCGGCCAGCGCCGCGCCGCCGGCCATGACCGCCCGGCCATGGCCCCGGTCGACGGCGGTGCCGACCGGTATCGCCGCCAGCCCCGCCGCCAGCAGACCCACCGAGGCGGCACCGTATAGTGCCGGCTTGCCATGCCCCAGATCGCGGGCCATGGCATCGGCGATCTGGGGAAAGGCGTAATAGAGCGAGCCCCAGGAACAGATCTGGCCGATGCCGAGCCCGGTGATCAGCCGGTGATGCCGGGGGGGCGCGCCGGCGGCGGGCGATGTCGCGGCGGTCGTCATGCGGCACTGCCGCAGCAGCCGGCGGCGGCCGGCCGGGGATCGGCGATCCGGCGTGGCGCGGCGCTGCACACCCCGGTTTCGGGCAGCACCAGCCGCACGTCGCGTGCCGCCGCATGGTCGCCCGCCAGTTCCGCCACCACCGATCGCACCTGCTCATACCCCGTGGCCATCAGGAAGGTCGGCGCCCGGCCATAGGACTTGCCGCCCGCGACATAATAGCCGGGTTCCGCCGGCGCGTGCAGTTCCGCCACGCCATGGGGCGGCACGCTGCCGCAGGAATGCAGGTTCGGGTCGATCAGCGGCGCCAGGGCCGGCGGCGCCTCGACCACCGGATCGTGGCTGAGGCGCAGTTCGCGGGTGAGCGACAGATCGGGCCGGAGCCCGGTGGCCACCACCATGCGGTCGACGGTGAAACGGGTCGCCGCATCGCCTTCCTGTCCATTGATCAGCAGTGACGCGCCATCCCCGGCAAGGGCGATCGCGGTTGCGGCGAAACCATGGAGCAGGGTTACGCGGCCATCGGCGACGGCGGCCAGGGCATTGCTGCCAAGGGCACCACGGGCGGGTAGGCCATCGGCTGTGCCGCCGCCGGCGATCCGGCCGGCATCCTTGCGGCGCAATGCCCACAGGATGCGGGTCCGGGGCGCGGTATCAGCAAGTCGCAGCAGGTCCAGCACCACCGTCATCGCCGAATGACCGCCGCCGATCACCAGCACCCGGCGGTCGGCATAATGGTCACGGTCGCGGCCGGCGACATCGGGAATGCCGGTCGCCAGCAGGCCGGCGGCACGGGCGGCGCCTTCACCCGGAACCGGCAGGCCGTCGACCCCGGCGGGGGCCGGATTGCCCCAGCAGCCGGTGGCATCGATCACCGCCCGCGCCGGATCGGTGTGACGGGTGCCGGTGGCATCGCGCCAGTGGATCATGAACGGCCGCGACGCGCGGGGGGCCGCCGCATCGCCACCCGACACACGGTCGAGGCCGGCACGGGTGACGGCCTCGACCGTGGCATCGAGCGTCAGGTGCCGGGCGATCACCGGCAACGCCGCCAGCGGCGCCAGATAATCATCGATCAGGCTGGCGCCGGTCGGCAGGAACTCGTCATCGGGCAGGACCACCCCCGCCTGGTCGAGCAGGTGGCGTGCCGCCGGTGCCACATTCAGCCCCATGGGCGAGAACAGCCGGACATGCCGCCAATCCGCGACCGATGCGGCGGAATGGCCGGCGCGCTCATAGATCCGGAAGGGCAGGCCGCGCAGGGCCAGTTCGGCGGCGGCGGCGAGCCCCACCGGGCCGGCGCCCAGAACCGCGATGGTATCGGTCATCGGAAGATCCTTGTCTCAAGCCATCGATGCATAGATCATCGATGTATAAGGTGCCAAAAAGAGGCAGCGACCGCTGCCAGATTGGTTGCCACCCCGCTGCCGAACGCTGCCGTGATGGCTGTCAGCAGCAGGCGGGGTCGTCAGGCCGGGCTGTGGCGGGCAGATCGTGGCCGGCGACCGCGCCGGCATCGATCAGCGCGCGGGTGACCTCCATCCACGCCTCCACCGCCACCTGAAAGGCCTGATGGCCGCGATCGGTGAGGGTATAGACCCGCCGTTCGCGGCCCGAGACCAGTTCGGCGCGGACGGTGACATAGCCGCCGGCCTCGAAATCGCGCAGCACCGGATAGATCGTGCCTTCGGTGGGCGAGCAGCAGCCCCGGGTGATCCGCTCAACCGTGCGGGCGATGTCATAGCCATGCATCGGGCCGTCATGCAGCACGCGCAGGATGAAGAACTTCGACAGGCTCATCTTGATCGTGCCGGCCCAATAGGCCCGGCTGGTGAAGTCGGGCACCGGTTTCGGCACGGCACGGGTGGCGGCTTGGGCAGTGGGGGCGCTGGTCATGACATGATCCTGTGCCGGCATCGTCCGGCTGTCAATGCCCCGATGCATCGATGATCAATGTATTGGATCGGAGATGTATGGGCCGGGAATGTATAGGACCGGATGGGCGTCACCGCCGCAGCACCAGCACATTGCCGGCCAGGATGATCGCGGCGCCCGCCAGGATGACCGGGGTCAGCACCAGCCCTTCGAACCCCCAGGACAGGCTGAGCGCCACCAGCGGCACCAGGGCCATGGCATAGGCGGCGCGCCCGGGACCGATGCGCCGCACCAGGCTGAAATAGACCAGGAAATTCACGCAGGATGCCGGCACGGCCAGATAGGCGAGGCTGGCCACATAGCGCAGCGACGGATCGAAGCGGATCGGCTGGCCCGACAGGATGGCGGCGGCAAAGGCGGTGGCGCCGCCGATCAGCCCGCCCCATGTGATCACCGTTTCCATGGCAAGGCCCCGGCCTTGATTGCGGGCGCCGATCACCGTGCCGAAACCGGCGGCAATGGCGGCCAGCGCTGCCCAGGCGAGGCCGGCAACAACGGCGGTGGCGTCACCTGTCGTGCCGCCACGGCTCCCGGCCAGCCCGTTGCCGGCGATCAGCGTCAGGATGTCGCCGGAAAACACCACGGCCACGCCCAGGATGCCCAGGCCCAGGCCCAGGCCGTGGCGGATGGTCAGCCGCGTGCCCAGCACCAGCCGGCCGAACAGGGCCGCGAACACCGATGAGGTCGACAGCACCAGCGCCGCCGGACCGCTGGGGATCAGCCGCACGGCGTTGTAGAAGGCGATGAAGGCGAGGCCGAAGAACAGCACGCCCTGAACCAGCACCCAGGGCCGGTCGGCGCGCGGCACCGTCAGCGTCACGCCCCGCCACCGCGCCCACAGCATCATCAGCAGCCCGGCGGTCACCATCCGATAGCCGACCGAGACCAGGGCCGGAACGGGGCCGGCTTGAAAGGCTGTGGCCAGCGCGCCACCACCCCAGAGCAGCGCTGTGAACATGAACAGGAAGGCGTTCATCCGCTAAAAGCTGACGCAGGCGGTGTCGAGCGCCAGCCCCACGGCCTGCTGATCGAACCGGGTCATGTAATCGCGGCGCAGGGTATCGAGCCGCTGGCGCAGCGCCGGGGCCGGGCCGTCGGCCAGCAGGATGAGGCTGCGTCCCGCCTCGCGGATCGTCTGGCCGGTTTCGGTGTCGCGCCAGCCGCCGGTGGTTTCGATGATCGTGAACCCGTCGGGGAAGGCCGGGCTGACCGTCTGGTCGACAAAGCCGTCGAAATCGGCGGCGGTCACCGGCGGGCGCCCGTCTGGTCGGCTGAGGCCGAAGAACAACTGGGCGCGGATCATGCGCGCATCGCTATCGAGGCAGGCGGGTGAGGCGCCATGGGGAAGGCCGACGGCCTGGGATGCGCCGGGGCGCGGCGGCCCGCCGGCGCAGGCACCGAGCAGAAGAGCGAGGCCGATGGCGGCCATGACAGGTCGGTGGCGCATGGCAGGCTTATGGCGCATGGCGCGGACGGTTCCTCTGATCGATCAGGCGCCGTCGAGCCGGCGGCGCTGATCCTCGATCCGGCCCGAGGCGAGGCGCTTGCGGGCGAGATCCCGCCAGGATGATGCCAATTGCGGCAATGCTGCAAGGCTCTTGAGACCTGTGGTTGAAATCTCCGGTTGCGGCAGATCGGCCATGGCGCGTGCGGGATCGGGATGGCGGCCGTTCAGCACCGCCAGCACCCGGGCCAGCGGCCAGAGCGGCTGCGGCCGCGCGATCAGCACCAGCCGGTCGCCGGGCGCGATGCGGCCCGGCCGGATCACCCGGTAATACCAGCCGGTGCGGTGGCTGGTCTGCACGCCGCGGGACATGTCGGGGCGGCCGAAGCGCAGGTTCAGCCGGAAGCAGGGCTGGCGCCCCTGCGAGACCTCGATCACCGTCTGGCCCAGCCGGAAACGGTCGCCGATACAGATATCGGTTTCGGTCAGGCCGGTACTGGTCAGGTTCTCGCCGAAGGCGCCGGGGTGCGACAGCAGGGCTGTCAGCGGTGGTGGCGCATCGGGGCCGTCGGCATCCAGCCGCTGCCGCCACCAGGGATAATGGTCGAAGGCATAATGATGCAGGGCCTTTTCCGGCCCGCCATGGTGTCGCCGGTCACCGCGGCCGTCGCCGACGATGCCGAGCGGCCCCAGCCAGACCGGCCCTGCGACCGGCTGCCGGTCGATCGCCGAGGGGACGGCTTTGGGGCCGAGCGGCCGCACCGGGCCTGCGAAGATCGCCGGAATGGCGATGTCGATCGGGGGCAGGGTCATCATCATCTCCAGCCCGCATGGTCGGCCCCGCGCCGGACGCACGGCGGTGCTGCGGGCGGCGGCGATGCTAGCCGCCAAGGGCCGGTGGCCGCAAGTGGCCGCAGCGTCGCAACCCAACCATCGCGCGAAATCTGGCTAGAGTGGCGGCATTGCCATGAATGGAGGGTGCGGTGACACATTGCGGCAATGAGCAACCACGCGGCGCCCATCTGCTTGACCTGTCGGCGATGGCGACGCGGATGGCCGACCGGCTGGAGGCGGCCGGACCGGGAGATGATGGTCTGGCGGATCTGTGTCGTCAGGGGGCGATGCTGAGCGGATTGTGGCGGATCGCCCGCCAGTTGCTGCGCGAAGCCCGCCGGCTGTCGGACGAGGAACCAGACCCCACCCCGGGCCCGGAGGCGTTGCGCGCCGCCGCCGATCAGTGGATGCGCGCGCATGGCTATGTCCGCATTGCCGCGCCGGGTGATTTCATCTGCAGCCCGCAGGATCTGACCCTGACCCTCTGCACCAGCCCGCCGCATGCGGGCTGGCAGGGGGCGGGCTGGCAGGGGGCGGGCTGGCAGGGGGAACGGGCGGATGCGGCGGCGGTGATGGCCTGGCTGGCACGGATGCCTGCTGGCCCGGATGCGGTGGCTGACGCGGCCGATGCCGCGCCAGCCGGGAGCGGCCCGGTCAGGCGGCCTTGATTTCCGTCACGTAAGTGTCGACCAGGGTGCGGAGCCGCTGGGCTTCTTCCGACAGCGAGCCTGCGGCACCGCGGACGTCGTTGGCGGCCCGGCCGGGTTGACCGTGCCGGAAATCGAGCGGATGGCACCGACGGACGGTACGGTCGGTGGCGCCGGTGATCGCGTCGATCTGGGTCTGGATCTCCTCGGTCGCACGGCTGGTCTGGCGGGCGAGGCTCTTCACTTCCGAGGCGCCGACCGCGAAGCCCTTGCCGGCCTCGCCGGCGCGCGCGGCCTCGATCGTGGCGTTCAGGGCCAGAAGATTGGTCTGCGAAGCGATCTGCTGGATCAGCAGCACCACATCGCCGATCTTCTGGGCGGTGCGGGCCAGATCCTGAACGATGCCGTCGGTGGTCTGGGCCTCGGCCACCGCGCGGCGGGTGACGTCGGCGGTGTCGGCGGTGCGCGCGCCCACCTCGCGGATCGAGGCGGCGAGTTCCTCCGACGCGGTCGCGATGGTCTGAACGTTGGTGGTCGCGTGTTCGGCGGCGGCGGCGACACTGGCGCTGCGGCTGCTGTTCTCGTCGGCGGTGCTGGTCATGGTCTCGGCGCTGCTCCGCATCTGGCTGGCGGAAGAGCCAAGCGTCGAGACCACCCGGCCGATCTCGGTCAGGAAGCGCTGGGTGGCGGCATCGCGGCGGACGCGTTCGGCCTCCCGTGCGGCACGGGCGGATTCCTGCTCGGCGGCCAGGCGCTCGACGATGATCAGCTTGGTCCCGATCTTCAGTGAGCGGAAGGACGGCATGTCTGGCAATCCTGTGTGGATCCGGAAGCGTCGCCCGATGGCGACGTCTTCCGGATGCTACACGGTTCATCTTAAGAATAGCTTGGTGTCGAAAATAACTCGCCTCTGTCGTCTTGATTGACTGGTATTCGTTGTGCTCGGACTGCAAGCCTAGAAGTTGAACGACACTGAAAACGCACCGAACTGATCACCCTCATCCTGACCGTCGAATTCCTTGGTCCGGAAGATGTGGGTATAGCCGAAGCGGGTGCCGCCGATGGTGATGGCGAGGCCGGCCTGAAGGTCACCGACCAGCGGCTTCTTGTCGACGCTGCGGCTGTCCTTCCAGGTGTTGCCGTCCAGGAAGATGTTCTGGGCGACGGCGCGGCCGTCGACGCCGGCGAACAGATACCAGCCCCAATTGCTGGTCGGGCGGAAATAGGTCGATCCCGGCAGGCTGGGGCTGATCCGTGGCGGCCCGTAATCGCGCGGCAGATCCTGGCCCACCCGCATGGTGAAACCGGTATTGGCATAGGTGAAGACATTGCCCAGCGCGAAGCCCGCATGGGGGGTGACATCGGCCGCGAAGCCCAAGGCCGATCCGGCGGCCAGCGCACGCCAGCTTTTCTGATAGGTCAGCTGGATGGCGGGTTCATCCTTCAACTGGGTGTCCCAGCCCTGGGGATCGTCGGAATCAATCAGGTCATGGATGGTCTTCTGGGTCTGCTCGGCCAGTGACGAGGGGCCGACCACACCCAGCGACAGTTCAAGCTGATCGAGCACACCGCCGGTTTCTGCAACCACGCCCACCGAGCCGTACAGCCAGCCGGCATAGGGCCGGTCGCTCAGCAGCGGGTTGGCAAGCGAGGTATCACCGGGGGTATACATGCTCTGGCCCAGCGACCAGACCACCCGGATATCGCCGCCGAAGCCGGTATAGGGCAGCAGCCCCGCTGCCTTGCGCAACCATTCGGGCTCCTGGCCCGGGGCTGTCATATAGGACAGGCGGAAGCCGTTAGTGTAGTGGCGATCGGTGTTGGAAACAACATCGTTTTCGAACACCAGACTGAAGGTGCCGCCTTCGGCGTCATGGGCCATGTCGACCGGCTGGTCCGACGTGCCGTCGGTGGTGCCGACCACCGTGGTGGCGGAACCGGTGTTGCCGCTGGATGTCGCATCCTGAGCATGCGCATCTGCGAGGGGGAAACTGGCGACCACGAAGCCTGCGAGCAGGCTGCCGCAGAGATGCGCTGAAACGGACCGGATCATCGTGATATGCGTCCTCGGATGACTGTGACGTTGACGGCAGTGTTCCCGGCCGGCCACCGCCCGTCCAGAGGCATGATGACCGGAGGGACAGGTGGCGAACCGGACATCAACTAAAATGCAACAGTTGTGGTTCCGTTGCACGGCACTGGTTTTTGCCGTCGGCTTCGGATTACCGTGTGCCGGGGCCGCGCCCGCCGGTCGCGGGCAGGGATAACTGGGAGACCGCGCGATGGCGGCGGACAGGTTGAGCGCCGATGTGGTGATCATCGGCGGCGGGGTGATGGGCTCGGCGGTGGCGTGCTTTCTGGGCCATGACCCGGCATTCACCGGCCGTGTGCTGGTGGTGGAACGTGATGCCGGCTATGCCCGCGCATCGTCGGCCCTGTCGGCCGGGTCGATCCGTCAGCAATTCTCCACCCCCGCCAATATCCGGATGTCGCAATTCGGCTTCGCGCTGCTGTCCGACCCGGCGCCATGGCTGGCCGTGGACGGCGCGGTGCCGGATCTGGGGCTGGTGCGCCGGGCCTATCTGATACTGGCTGGCGCCGACAATGGCGCGGACGATGCCGCCGGTGCCGCCGGCGCCCATCTGGCCGCGGTTCATGCAGCACAGGCGGAAGCCGGTGCGCAGGCACTGCTGCTGGACCCGGCGGCGATGGCGGCCCGCTTTGCGTGGCTGAACACCGATGGTCTGGCCGGCGGCACGCTGGGGCTGGATGGCGAAGGCTGGTTCGACGGCTGGGCGCTGCTTCAGGCGCTGAAGCGGCGCGCGCGCGCCGCCGGCGCGGTCTATATCGAGGACAGGGTGACCGGGCTGGACCTGAGCGGCCCGGCGGATGGCCCGCGCCGGGTGACGGATGTGCGGCTGGCATCGGGCGGGCGAATTTCGGCCGGACAGGTGGTGAACGCGGCCGGCCCCTTTGCCGCCGACATCGCCGCCATGGCCGGTATCGACCTGCCGGTGCGGCCGCGCTGCCGGTCGGTCTTCGTGTTCGACTGCGCCCACGGCCCCCATGACGCGCCGCTGGTGGTGGATCCCACGGGCGTCTATATGCGCCCCGAAGGCGACCGCTTCATCTGTGGCTGGTCGCCGGGCGCCGGCGATGCCGACCCCGACAGTCCCGAACTGGTGGTGGATCACAGCCAGTTCGAAGACCGGATCTGGCCGGCGCTGGCGGCGCGCATCCCGGCCTTCGAACGTCTGCGGCCGGGAGCGTCGTGGGCGGGGCATTACGAGATGAACGTGTTCGACGCCAATGCCCTGATCGGCGCGGTGCCGCAAGTGCCCAATCTGTTGATGATCAACGGTTTCAGCGGCCACGGCCTGCAACAGGCGCCGGCCGCCGGGCGTGGTGTCGCCGAGTTGATCACCCATGGCCGGTTCACCAGCCTGGATCTTGGCCAGTTCACGCCCGAACGCGTGGCGGCCGGCGCCAGGCTGGTGGAACTGGCGGTGATCTGACGAACCATCATCAGGCGCGCGGCAGCACCCAGCCGTCGCGGACCAGCACGCCGATGGTCTCGCCGGTATCGGGCGCGTGGCGGCCGGTGCGCATCAGCAGCGGCTCACCTGCCCAGGGGGCCGCGAGGCGCAGCAGATGGCCGCCGCCTTCGAACGTCCGACGGCTGACGAAGGCGGGCAGGCTGCCGGTGGTGCCGGCCGGCGCCGGCACCAGGGCTTCCGGGCGCAGCACCACATGGGCGGGGCCGGCCAGCGTGCCGGGTGCCGCGCGGATGACCGCGTCGCCGCCACCGATCCGGACCGGCACCCGGCCGGCGGTTTCGCCGCGCAGCACCATGGCCGACACCATGGCGCCCTGGCCCACGAAGCGGGCGGTGGCGGTATCGGCAGGCTGGTCATAGAGTTCAGCCGGTGCCGCGACCTGCGCGATGCGGCCCTGATCCATCACCGCGATCCGGTCGGCCAGGGTCATCGCCTCGGTCTGGTCATGGGTGACATAGACCGTGGCGGCACCGGTCGCATCGTGCAGGCGGCGGATCTCGTCGCCGATGCCGCGGCGCAGATGCGGGTCCAGATTGGCCAGCGGTTCATCCATCAGCACCAGGGCCGGCGCCGCCGCCAGCACCCGGGCCAGGGCAACCCGCTGGCGCTGGCCGCCCGATAACCGGTCGGGCATGGTATCCGCGTGTTCGGCCAGCCCCACCGTATCCAGGGCCGCCGTCACCCGCGCCGCGGTTTCGGCCGGGCCGCGCCGGGCGCGTTTCAGCGCGAAGGCGACGTTTTCCGCCACCGTCATCTGCGGCCACAGCGCATAGGACTGGAACACCATGCCCACGCCCCGCGCCTCGGCCGGTACCAGCATCCGGCCGTCATGATCGACCGGGCGTCCGGCGATGCGGATGCGGCCGTCATCGGCGCCGTCGAGCCCCGCGATCAGCCGGAGCAGCGTGGTCTTGCCGCAACCGGACGGGCCCAGCAGCGCCAGGAATTCCCCTGGCGCCACGTCCAGATCGACATGATCCAGAACCGTCTTCCGTCCAAGGCGGCGGGTAAGGCCGCGAATGGCAAGGGCTGGCATGGCCGCGGGCCCGCCGGCCGTGTCGCGCACCATTCCCGATGCCGCATGAAGCACGGGCCGGTCGGTCATCGCTGGTCTCCGAAGGCGGCGTTGAGGCCGGGCAGGCGGGCGAGCAGGCGCAGGCCCGTCAGCGCCAGTGCCAACGAGGCGACCAGACTGGCAAGCGCCAGCGCGGCGGCGGCAGCGGTGTCGCCTTCGGCCTGCCGGGCATAGATCGCGACCCCGATGGTCTCGGCGCCGCGCGACCACAGCAGCGCCGACAGGGTGAGTTCGTTGAAGGCGGTCAGCAGCACCAGCAGCGCGCCGCCAGCGGCGGGGCCGGCCAGCGCGGGCCAGGTGCCGGCCAGAATACGGCGCGCCACCCCGGCGCCCGCCAGCCGCGCCGCCTGTTCCGGCGCCGGATCCAGCCTGCCGGCCGCCGCCATCACCGGTGCCAGCACCAGTGCTGGAAAGCGGCCCAGATAGGCGGCGAGCAGGATGAACGGTGTGCCGTACAGGCTGACGCCAAGACCCGGAAGCGGCGGCAGCAGCATCAGGATGACGGCGATGGCGAACACCGTGCCCGGCATGGCCAGCGCCAGATCGAAGGCGCCGGCGCCCAGCCGGGCCGCCCGGCCGCCACGGGCGGCGAACAGGCCGATCGGCACCGCGATGAGCACAGAGGCCATGGCGGCGAGGCTTGCGAGCACGGCCGAGGTCGCCATGGCGCCGAGGGCGCCATGGCGGGGGTCGACCATCATTCTGAAGCCGTCGAGGCTGGCGGTGGTGGCGGTGAGCGGCACACCCGGCGCCGGCACCAGCGATGCCGCGATCAGGGCCAGCAACGGCCCCAGGCTGATCGCCAGCATCGGCACCCAGACCAGCACCGCCAGCAGCCGGCGGCCGCGCCGCAGCGGCAGCCGCCCGATGATGCGGCCGCTGTCGGCGACACGGGCCGCGCGGCCCGCCGCCCGGCCTGACAGATGCAGCAGGATCAGGGTGCCCAATCCCAGCAGGGCGGCAAGCCGGGCCACATCACCCAGGCCCGCCGGGCCGAAACCCGACATCTGCTGATAGATCAAGGTCGCCATCACCGGATAGGCGCCAGGGATGCCCAGCAATGCCGGGACGCCGAAATTGCCCGCGGCCGAGATCAGCCCCAGGGCGGCGGCGGCCGCCAGCGCCGGGCGGATCAGCGGCCGGGCCGCCACGGCCAGCGCCAGGGTCGGGCCGGCGCCAGCGATGCGCGCCGCCTCCGCCGGCTCGGCCGGGATGCGGGTCGCGGCGCCGATCACCGCCAGAAAGCCGATCGGGCTGTGTTCCAGGCCCATCACCAGCCAGACGCCGGCGGCGCCCTCCAGGGGATGGCCGCCAAAGCTGGTCAGGCCCAGCCAGCCGGCGACCGGCCCCGCCGGATCGAACAGCCGGCCCCAGGCCAGCGCCGCGATCTGGCTGGGGATCAGCATCGGCAGCAGGGCAAGACCGCCGAGCGCGCGCCGCCCGGGCATGTCGGTCAGGGCCACCAGAAGTGCCAGCCCGCCGCCCAGCGTCAGCGCGATGGTGGTGGAGATGATGGCGGTGACGATGGTGTTCAGCGCCGCGTCCGCCACCCGCGCCTGGTCGATGCCGGTGGCGCTGGATGTCGTGGCAATGGCCTCGATCGCCAGCAGGGCCAGCGGCAGGCCCGCCAGCAGCAGCGCCGCCACCACCGGCAGCAGCCCGGCCCGTGCCGCCCGTGGATCGCCGGCGGGGCCGGCCAGGCGCAGCAGCAACCCGCCGGCGGCCATTCTCCCGGGCGGCGTCACCCGCCGAAGAGGGCGGCGAACCGGCGCCGGGTCTTGTCACTGGTACGGGCGAGTTGCTCAGGGGACACAGTGCGGATGGTGATGGCATCGACAGCCGGTCGGCCGGGCGGGCTGCCCGCATCGGCGCGCAGCGGCATATAGCCCTGGGCGACGGTGAAGCGCTGGCCGGCATCCGACAGCAGCCAGCCCACGAAGGCCCACGCCGCTTCAGGGTTGCGGGCGGTCTTCAGCACCGCCACCGGCTCGGTCACCGCCGTGACGCCGTCCGCCGGATAGACGAAGGCCACCGGCGATCCCTTGGCGGCGGCGTTGAAGGCCATGAAATCGACGATCACGCCATAGGCGGCACGGCCGGTGGCCACAGCGTCGAGCACCGCGCCATTGCCCTGGACGGCGCTGGCGCCGTTCGCCTTCAGCGCCTCGAAATAGGACCAGCCCAATGCCTCGTCGGCGCTGAGCGTGCCGACATGGATGGTGGCGGCACCCGAATAGAGCGGGCTTGGCATCACCACCCGGCCGGTGGCGGCTGGGCCGGCCAGATCCTGCCAGCCGCCGGGGGCAGGCACGCCGGCGGCCGTGTTCCAGACGATGCCGGTGGCGATGATCTTGGTGCCGAACCAGGTATTGTCGGGGTCATGGCTGTCGGGGGCCAGCCCGTCCACCGGCGCGTCGGGCCAGGCGGCGAGCCGGCCATCGGCCTTCAGTCCGGCCATGGTGACGCTGTCGGCGATCAGCAGCACGTCGGGTTCGGGCGCGCCGGCGGCGAATTCGGCCGCCAGTTTGGCCATCACTTCGGTCGTGCCCGATCGGAAGACGCTGACCGCCACATCCGGTTCGGCGGTGTTGAACGCCGCGACCAGATCGGCCATCGCCTTCGCCGGGGTCGAGGTATAGACCACCAGATCCCCGGATGCGGTTCCGGCGGCGGCATGGCCGGCGACCAGGGGCAGACAGGTCGCTGCGGCCAGCAGGGCGGCTGCGATCATGACCGGCTTCGACATCGGACGGCTCTCCCATGGGCGCGCTGGATTGGCGATCCATCCGCATAGCATGCCGATGTTTCAGGGAGATGATGGCGGGACGTTATTGTGAAGCCGCTCTGCCCGCGTCAGACGGCCGGCCGTGACCACGATGGGCACGGGCCGGCCATCGCCGGCCACAATTCGGGCACGGCTATGCCCGGTATCGCTCACGTGCGTTGGCGGCGGTTCCGGGCGACAGTGTGGTTGAGGCCGCGACGGGCCACCGCACTCCCCTCCCGCCCGTCCCGACTGCCGGTCCCGATCCCGCCCCACCCTGGCCCCGTCCCGCCCGGTGGGGATATGCGATGCTTCGATCCTCTCCCCGGAGCATCCAGACCGGCAGATGCGGCGCCCCGCCGCGGCCGCCCTTCTTGACACCCAGGAGTTCCCCCCATCATGGGCATCGCCTCCCCCCGCCTCATGATCCGCCTGGCAGCCGCGGCCGCGACGGTGCTGTTCCTGGCGGCCTGCGATGACGACGCAGAAACCCCGGCCGAGACCCCGCCGGCCGAGCAGACGGCCCCGACGCCAACTCCCACCGCGCCAGCCCCCACCGCGCCAGCCCCCACGTCACCGGAGCCGACAGCGCCGGCCCCCTCGGCCCCCCCGCCCGAGATGCAGCCGCCGCCGGCGAACGAGACCACACCGCCATCCGCCATCCCCGGTACCACGACCCCTGGCAGCACCACGATGCAGGACGACCCTGCCCTGCCGCGTGAGCCGCTGGAGCCCGAGGAGCCGATGCCCGGCACCACGGCGCCCGGCGAGGGCGGATCGGCTGGCGGTGGCACCTCGTCGGAGGTGATCGACGGCGATACAGACGAGATCGAGCCTGCGCCGGGTGCCCCGGCAACGGCCAACTGATCGGTCCGACCGCGAAGCAGGCCGGCGGAAGGGTGCGCCGACGGCCGGGTTCCCCTGAAGGACCGACAGGACGGGCCGGATGTTCCAGACGGAACACCCGGCCCGTTCCGCATGTGCGACTGGTGGCGTCTTCTCGTTCCCCGTACAGCCCTGTGACGCTTCTTACAGCGCGGCAATTTCTGGACCCGATCA
Source organism: Tistrella bauzanensis (assembly GCF_014636235.1). Lineage (NCBI taxonomy): Bacteria > Pseudomonadati > Pseudomonadota > Alphaproteobacteria > Geminicoccales > Geminicoccaceae > Tistrella > Tistrella bauzanensis. Next base: position 411 of record NZ_BMDZ01000047.1, on the reverse strand, counting down.
TCCAAAAAGTCGTTTGACCTGCTGGCGCAAGGGCGCATCTTGTGCGTCATCATTTTCTGGGCGCATGCGTCCAGTATTCCGGAGGCGGCAGGATGAAGCGGATCATCGGTGTGTTGGTGGTGCTGGCGGTGCTTGGGGCCGCGGGCTGGTATGGCGCTGCCTGGTGGACCCATGGCCGCTTCGTCGAAAGCACCGATGATGCCTATGTGCACAGCGACATCGCCAATATCGCGCCGCGCGTGGCGGGGCAGGTGGTCGCGGTGGCGGTGGCCGACAACAGCACGGTCGCCGAAGGGGCGGTGCTGTTCCGGATCGACGATGCCGATTAATACAAGCTTCTCAGCCGCAATCTATCTCGCTGCCGCCGTCATACATAGCCGATGAATCTCAACAGACCCTAGCATTACAGTT